>NZ_RZOM01000772.1:0-3013 GCF_003999175.1 Mesorhizobium sp. M7A.F.Ca.ET.027.03.2.1
CCGCATTGCCGGTCACCTGCAGCCGGACGTCGTCGAGGCCGTTGGTGGTGTCTTCCTTGATGGTGATGCCGAGCGCGTCGGCGGTGTTGACAACATCGATCGCTAGTCTACACTCAAAATTGTATACAAAATAGCATGCCAAATCAAAAACAATGGGAACACCGGTTGGAGAGCCGAAAAATGAACAGAACCAGAAACGTTAGCATCGTTGCGATGGCGGGCCTCATGGCTTCGTTCGCAGCCCCCGCCATGGCGGGCGACACCATCACCGTCGCCTCATGGGGCGGCACCTACCAGGAGGCGCAGACCAAGGCGTTTTTCAAGCCGACCGCCGACGCGCTCGGCATCACCATCAAGGAAGACACCACCAACGGCCTCGACGACGTCCGGCTGCAGGTGACCGGCAATGCGGTGAAGTGGGACATCACCGAACTTGGCGCCGACGAATGTGCGCGCGGCTCGAAGGAAGGGCTGTTCGAGAAGCTCGACTACGGCATCATCGACAAGAGCGGCATCAACCCGAAGCTTGTCCACGACGACTGGGTCGGCATTTCCTACACCTCGGTCGTGCTGATCTACCGGACCGACGTCTTCGGCGACAAAGGCCCGAAGACCTGGGCCGATTTCTGGAACGTGGAAAAGTTTCCGGGACGGCGCGCGCTGAGCGGCAGCCAGGCGACGGAAACGCTGAGCGTTGCCGCACTGGCCGAGGGCATTCCGATCGACAAGGTCTATCCGGTCGATATCGACGGCGCGTTGAAGTCCGTCGACAAGATCCGCGGCAATGTCGACGCTTGGTGGACCTCCGGCGCCCAGGCCATGCAGCTGGTTAAGGACGGCGAAGTCGACATGGCGAGCATCTGGAACGGCCGCGCCGGCACGTTGAAAAAGGAAGGCGCGCCGATCAGCTTTTCCTTCGACCAGGGCGTGCTGACCGCCGACTGCATGGTCATCCCCAAGGGCTCCAAGAACAAGGAAGCGGCCATGAAGGCGCTGGCGATGTTCGTCAGCCCGCAATTGCAGGCCAATCTGCCGCTCTATGTCGACAATGGCCCGGTCAACGAGAAGGCTTTCGAGACTGGCAAGATCCCGCAGGACAGGATCAAGGACATCAATTCGGCGCCCGAAAACGTCAAGAAGCAGGTGTTGCAGGATGCAGAATTCTGGCGCGACAACCTGGTCGAGGCGACGGAAAAGTTCAACAATCTGATCCAGCAATAGGCTGCGGCCGCAATCCAAACCACGGCAGGGCGACGCCTCGCCCTGCTTTCGCCGCCTCAGCCCCTGGGAGAGAAAAATCTTGTCCATTGCGCCATCCGCGTTGCCGATCGGCATGCGCGGGATCGAGAAACGATTTGGCAGCGTGCCTGTGCTGCGCGACCTCAACCTCGATGTCGAGGCTGGTGAATTCCTGACGCTGCTGGGGCCTTCCGGTTCCGGCAAGACGACGCTGCTGATGATCCTGGCCGGTTTCGTGCGGGCCAATGCCGGCTCGATCAGGGTCGGCGGCGACGAGATCATCACCACGCCGCCGCACAAGCGCAACATCGGCATGGTGTTCCAGAACTACGCGCTGTTTCCGCATATGAACGTCTTTCACAACATCGCCTTTCCGCTGAAGCAACGCGGCGTCGCCGCCGCCGAGACGGCCGAGCGTGTCGAGAAGGCACTCGATCTGGTGAAATTGCAGGGACTGGGCGAGCGCCGGGTCGACCAACTCTCCGGCGGCCAGCGCCAGCGCGTGGCGCTGGCGCGCGCCATCGTCTTCGAGCCGCGCATCGTTCTTATGGACGAACCCTTGTCGGCGCTCGACAAGGGCCTGCGCGAGCACATGCAGATCGAGCTGCGCGCCCTGCATCGGCGGCTCGGCATGACCACCGTCTATGTCACGCACGACCAGCGCGAAGCCATCACCATGTCGGACCGCATTGCTGTCATGAACGGCGGACGCATCGAACAGCTCGACAAGCCCGAAAGCCTCTACGCCAGGCCGCAAACGCAATTTGTAGCAGGCTTCATCGGCGAATCGAATTTCATTCCGGTCGAGTGCCGCAACGGCTCCGTCTGGTACGAGGACCGAAGAATCCATACGGCGGCGGCGACGCCGGCGGCAGGCCAGTACCTGATGGTGGTGCGGCCGGAAAAGCTGCGGCTCTTGGCAACCGCCGAACCGACAAGCGGCGTCAACGTGCTCAACGCGACGCTCAGTGACATCATCTATCAGGGCGACAGCTTCGTCTGCTATGCCGTGCTGCGCGACGGCCGGCAGCTGACTTTGCGCGACTATTGCCGCAGCGATGTGCTGGCGAAAATGCCGGCGCCCGGCCAGCCAGTCTCGTTCGGTCTCGATGCGCAGGACACAATCCTGGTAGCGGCAGACTGATGAGCGCGCAGACCGCCGTCATGCAGGAGAATGCCGGCCGCGCGGGCCCGGATTTGAACACGCAGGCGCTGCGCACGGACGCGCGGCGCGAGTCGTTGCGGCTGCTGGCGCTGCTGTCGCCGAGCCTGTTGCTGGTCTTCGCCATCATCATCGTGCCCATCGGCTGGCTGCTCTGGCTGTCGCTGTTCGACGAAGCGGGCGGCTTCAGCGCCGCCAATTATGCGCGATTCTTCGAGCAGGCCTCCTACATCAAGACCTTTGTCACCACCTTCAAGGTCGCCTTCATCGTCACCGGCGCCTGCGTGCTGCTTGGCTATCCCCTGGCCTACATGCTGTCGCAACTGCCGCGCCGCGCAGCGTCGATCTGCCTGATCTTCGTCATCCTGCCGTTCTGGACATCGGTCCTGGTGCGCACCTATGCCTGGCTGGTGATCCTGCAGCGCAGGGGCCTGATCAACAGCTGGCTGATCGACCTCGGTGTGATCAGCCAGCCGCTATCGCTCGCCAACAATTTTTCGGGCGTCGTCATCGGCATGACGCATATCCTGCTGCCGTTCCTGGTGCTGCCGCTTTACGCCTCGATGAAGACAATCGACACCGACTGCCTGCGCGCCGGCATGAACCTCGGCG
>NZ_RZOM01000773.1:0-3013 GCF_003999175.1 Mesorhizobium sp. M7A.F.Ca.ET.027.03.2.1
CGACCAGGATAATGACTATAAGCAGCAGAAGACCGAGGCCGCCCCCGCCGTAATAGCCGGTGCCGTAGAATGGCCCGCCGCCAAGCCCACTAAAACCGCCAAGCAATGCAATAATCAGAATGATGATAAGAATTGTGCCGAGACCCATGACTTGCTCTCCTGTTTGCGGCTTCGCGCCTTAGACGGAGCGGCGGTCGCCGGCTGATGTGATTATGAACTCGCTACAAGCCTTCCTGTTCCCGACTGAGACCGCATCGACGCTGCCAGGTTGAAGGATGTCAGGCGAACAAAGGTCACCCCGAGATGCCCAAGTAGCCCCGGTCTTTCAGCAATCCAGCGAGATGGGCGGCGTTTGATGCTGCCATTTCGATCGCACCCGAGACTTTTTCCGGAGTCGCCGGCAGATCGACATAGTTAACCTCCTGCAAGGCCTCGCCGACCCAGTAGACCCCGCCATTGGCCGGGATGGTGAAGCCAACATCGTTCAGTGCCTGAAAGCATTCCGCGTGGCAGTGATGCGCACCGTCCTCATTGCCGACGATGGCCACCAAGGCCACCTTTCCTGCTGCCGGCATGCGCCCTTTGTCATCGGTCTCCTCGAGAAACGCATCCATCCGCTCCAGGACGCGCTTGGCCACACTCGAGGGCTGGCCAAGCCAGATCGGGAGCCCGAGTACGAAAATGTCGGCCGCCAGTATTTTCTTTCTGAGTTTCGGCCAATCGTCGCCCTCGCCCATGTCGGAGAGCACGCCGGGTTTGATATCGTGACTGAGCGCACGCACGATCTCGCCCTTCACCTCGTATTGCATCAGCGCCGCCAGGACATCGGCGAGCAACCGATCGGTGGAGGATTTTTCTCTGTCGTTCGAAGCTTTGAGCGAGCAATTAAGTGCGAAGGCCGTGAGCGGCATCTGGATCTCCCTGCATTGTCCTAATTGCGATCGCCCCGACTTCCTCGCGACAGCCCATTCGCCCGTTGCGGGACCGCCCGGCATTTAACGCCAGGGTTGAATGCTTGTTCCGCCAGGCTGACCAACAGGCCGGTGGCGAGATTGCCCCTCCTCCCACGTGGCGACGGTCCAGCCGGCACACAGCGGCTGGCTCTTGAGCACTGACCACCGCTGGAGAACTGCAACCAGTGGGGCAACTTAGTCGATCGCTCGTCGTTTTCTCCTGAATTCCTGAGAATGGATCAACGATGCTCGTCCCTCGAAGCAGGCGATATGCAGCTGGCGGTATCCACGGCCGGCGATCCGGGCCGACCGGCCTTGATCCTTCTGCACGCTGGCCCCATTCCCGGAAAATCTATGATGGTGTGATCGATGAACTCGGCGGGCGATACTTTACGCTGGCTTTCGATCTTCCGGAGATCGGTGGATCGCGTGGCACGCCGCCGTCGGCGGAAAAGAAGGTTCTTATGCTCCTGCGGAGTTAGCGCAATGTCCGCAAGGTGATCGAGTATCGATGCAGGTCAACTGGCGGAATGCTGTGCTCCCATTCCGTGCGCGATCGTCCAGTCATGAGATACGCCGACCTTGGTTCGACGACGATGGTCCGGCGATCCCACTTGGCGCCATTCTTCCGCCGGAGCCGGAAGCTGCAAGGCGCCAGCAACGAAACACCCGCAACGTCTTCGAAATGAGGTTTGTCTCGATGCCAGCCGATGCCGGCGCCGGGCCGGTATTCATTGATCAACACTTGCGCGAAGGCCTCGGCGGGCTTGCCTGCCAACGCCGCGATCTGGTCGCGCAGGGCCAACAGGAAGTCAGGGATCGGCGGGGCCTCGACCACCTGGCGCCTATCGTAGTCGTAGCGCAGGCCAAAACCCACGACGCGCCGGTTTGCCAGATGGCCATGGAAATCGAACGCCTCGAAAGGCAGGCCTTCGAGATGCCGGGCGAGTTCGGTTTCTTCTTGCGCGGTGATAAGATCAGGCTGGTAGAGGAAACCTTCCGGCAGGTCGTCGGCGGCACCAAAGAGATCGTGCTGGAGCCCGGATGAGTCGGAGCCGAGTGCTTTCGATTTGGGTGTCGCCATCCCAGCTAGATGGTGAAGGCCAGTCCGCCTGGCAATATCGGAACCGAGCCAGCAAATCTGCACTCCGCCCTGCGGATATCACCGCACTGACCGGACAAAGCCTGTCAATCCGGAGTCTATCGGGGTGACTGTATTCAATCCAGGATTCCGCGGGCATGCCTTGAATGCGATCGAGGGACGCTGCGTCCATGTACGTACGATTCTTACCGAACCATCAGCTTCCGTTGCCAGTTGCTTGTCAGCAACTAGATTGGCAACGCGGCATCCCCAAAAAATGCCGCGGTGGCCGGCGCGGGTTTGGGCAACGGTGTCTCACCGGCATCATCGCGTCGGCCACTCGAAATGTCTTCTTGGCGGTTCAGTGGCGGAGAAGCCTCTGTTGGCCCCGGCCCTCAAGCGAGTGGCCGCTCCTGCCTCGCGGGATGCTTCGAGCCCAAATCTCCGATAAGCCGGCGGTACTGGGTTTCGGGTGGGCCGTAAGAGTCTCGCGCCAACTTTATGAGACCATCTCGATCGCGGATCGTGATCTCTCCGCGGCGCGCCCGGATATAACCGTAACTCTCGATCATCTGGAGGCCGACGGTAACCCCCGGACGCCTGACACCAAGCATGATGGACAGAAATTCATGGGTTATCATGAGCCGGTCGCCGACAGTACGGTCGCTGCACATCAGAAGCCATCTCGCCAGTCGGACTTCCAGGCTCTGCCGTGCGTTGATCGATGCGGTGTAGCTTGTCTGAACGTGGAAATATTGGACATAGCGCAACAGGAACGGTCGCAATGTAGGACTGTCCTCCAGGGCTTCGACGAAGGGGGCAGCCTCCATCCGGAGGGCCTCGCATGTCGACTGGACGTAACAGTCAAAGTTGGCCTGGTCGTCCCCCATGACCAGGGCCGAGCCGGTCATTCCCTCGAACCCGATGATTCCGACTTCCGCTTCGGTCGCCGCCGAAGTTCTCGCCACCACCGAGGCCA
>NZ_RZOM01000774.1:0-3005 GCF_003999175.1 Mesorhizobium sp. M7A.F.Ca.ET.027.03.2.1
CCATTGGCCGATGTTTCGCCGCTGGGCGGCGCCGGCGCGGTCACCGGTGCCGCGGGGCGCTGCGCCGACATCAGCAGGGCCTGAACCCGCACCGACCTGACCCGATCGGACCAGCCGCGCCCGAATGTTGCCCATGTCGGCAACCGCTTGAGGAACGCCAGCCGCGCATCGCAAAGCGCATCGATGGTCACACCGGCCGGCTTTGCCTTGGCCGCCGCGACGGTGACCGGTCCGATCCGCCCGTCCTGCGCAACGCCGACGGCCGCCTGCAAATATTTGGCCGCCCGGCCAGGCCCGCTATTGACGGCGAAATCGAACACAGCGTGGTCGACGCCATCGGGCAATTCGGCGCCGAGCACAGCGTCCCAGTAGAAGCGGCGAAAAAGCCGAAACTCCTCGAACCAGTCGGCCAGCGTCGCAAACACCTTGAAGCGGCCGGATTGCATGCGGTCGAGCATCTCCATCAGCCCGGCCTCGACCGAGACCGAACCGTCCGAAAATTGCGCGTGGCGGCTCAGCATGTTCAGCCCGTGCGCCGAATATTGCCGGGCAAGCGCCACGCCCGCTCCTTCCAGCGTTTCGCGGCGGCCGTCGCGCGGCCAGGCGAAGGGCAGCCATTCGCCCCACGGTTTCAAGGTCAGCGTCTGCATGGCCGGCGTCTGCTGCGAGGCCCGCGCTGCCTTGGTGACATAGACGACATCGGCCTCCGTATCCCAGGCAAGCTCGACCGCGGCCGAAGGATGGTCCCAGCCGAAATCGAGCGCGCCCAGCCTTGGCCAGTAGCGCGGCAGCCGGAACGGCTCGCAGGCGATCAGCGCCTCGGCCACCGGAAAAATGCGGCCCGAACCCAGCACCGGAATGCCGCGGGCGCGGGCCTCGCGCTCGTGCGCCGGATAGGCGGCGACGATCGCCGCGCGCTCCTGCGGCGTGTAGTGCGCGGCATCGTCGATGGTCATGAAGGTGACGTGTCGGGACATATCGGTCTGCCTAAATTATTTGCCGGGACGAGCAACGGCCATTGATAATACTGTTTATCAATGCAAAGCTGCTGGCGAATTTGGGGGAGATACATGATCCGCATAGCAATCGTTGTGGCCATTGCCGCCGGCGCGTCAGCATGCCAATCGAACGTTCCATATGATACGAGTAAGAAAACCTGCAAGATGTACGCCAATTCTTCAGGGTTCGAACGCAAGGTTTGTATCCCCGACACACCAAACAAAGTATGCGATGTCTGGTACAATCAGATTACAGGTGATGAAAGAATATGGTGCCAACCGCTAACCCGGAAAGCAACCGATCCCAGGGCCCGTGCCAGACAGCTTGCGGGCAGCAAATACCCATAAGCCCTCCCGGCATCATACTGCCCGGCGCTTGATGCGGACCACCTTTTGCGGCACGCGTCTTTTCTTCTAAGTCGATATGCGCTAAGGCTCGTCTCCGCATCGGTGAAGCCGATGCGTCTTGGGCCGGCGCCTTCCGCGCGGCCTCTACTCTACGCGGGTGGGGCAGCCACTCTTTGCCATGACAGATCTATTCGACGCGATGCGCTTGTCCGCCGAGGACAGCGAGGTTGCTCATCTTTATTTCAGCGAAAGCGGCAAGATCCTGCTGCCGCTCGGCAAATCGACAAATGCCCCGACGGGCCCGGAGATCCTGCAGCTTCTGCTGTCGTCCACCGATGAACACGATGGCGCGCTAGCCAGCGACCTGCTTGCCGATCTTGGCAGGACGGTGCCGTTGGAAAGCCTTCGTCTCCTTCTGACATCGCCCAACGCCCGGACCCGAGCGGCGGGCGCGTTTCTGGCCACGTTTCAAAACCAGAACATAAGTTCGATGGTGAGCGAACTGGCCGCACTGCTTGGGGATAGCAACTCGCGCACGCGTTTCGATGCCGTGGAGTCCATCTTGCGGTGCAGCACGCGTGACCATGGCGAGTACCTGGCGCAGGCCCTGTTTGCTCTTGATGATGAGCATGACGCCGTGCGCATGGGAGCTGTCCAGTTCGTCCGCTTTGCCCGGGACTGGCAGTTGAGGCTTGCGCGCCAGCACGCCGCTTTGCTCAAGCCGCAAACGGCGTTTTCGGTCATCTCGGATATTTCCGAGCAATGGCGGGACGATGTATCAGCCATGATCCGCAAGATGCTTGACCATTCCGAGCCGGTGGTGCGGCGTTACGGTCTTGGGCTGGCCGGTCGCGCAAGGTTGGTGGTCGTCGATGCCTTCGTCGAATGGGCGCGGGCGTCGGCCGATCCTGAAATCAGCAAACTGGCAGCCAGTTGCATCGAGCACAACCGGATTTCGCATCATGCGGTCTGGCATTCATCATTGCCGGCAACCGCCTGAATTTGTGGCAGAGCGGTAGTGGAAGTGACGGGTTGAGTACTGCCTCCCCTTCTCCCCTTGCGGGAGAAGGGGCTTCGCGAAGCGAGGTCGGATGAGGGTGTCCCGGGAAGGCCAACGTTCCACTTCGCTGGAACACCCCTCATCCGCCTCGGCGCTGCGCGCCGATCCACCTTCCCCCACAAGGGAAAGGAAACGCGCGAGCGAGCGCGAAATCACCCCTTCCCCATCCGCTCCACCTCTCCCGCCGACAAAAACAACAGCACCACGTCCGACATCCCAAGCAGCGGCGTGAACGTCACGATGGTGATGCCGCCCGTCGCGTTGGTGCGGGTCAGGCCCTCGGAATAGATGTCGAGCGGCGGTTCCTCGTCGAACCAGACGCCGTGTAAAGTCTCGCCCTGCCATTTCTCGCGGCCCTTCTCGAAACTCTTGAACGACAGCACCGACTCGTCGGCCTGCACGTCGCCGCCGCCGCCCCAGCGCACCACGACGCTGTCGAGCGCGCCCGGTGCGCCGCGGCCCATGAAGGTCTGCACGATGGCGTCGGCCGGGATCATGCCGGTGCCCCAGGCCGCCTGCTGCTGCGGCGGGCCGACCAGCACGCGCTGCGGATTGTCGCGCGTGCCTTCGCCGGGGACGCCGGCCGCCCACAGCCTGAC
>NZ_RZOM01000775.1:0-3002 GCF_003999175.1 Mesorhizobium sp. M7A.F.Ca.ET.027.03.2.1
CTGGCGATCAGATCGAGCTGTTCGTAAGGCAGATCCTCCTTCATCAGCGCGGCGGTGTAGGCGCGGATATCGCGGCTGAGGATGTCGGTCGCCAGATAGTGCTCGCCCGGATCCGACGGCGCCTTCTTGGAAGAGCGTGCGATGTCGAGGAACATGGCGCCGGCCTCCAGATGGCGGGCCGTCTCTTGCTGCACGGCGGGAATGGCCTTGGCAAAATCGCTGGCCAGTTTGCGGTCGAGGAATTTCGGCGTCGAGAAATCCTCCGCGTCGTCGGCATCCGTGTGGCCGACACGCGATAGCACCCGCTCGAACACGCCGATGAACGGGAACAGCAGCACTGTGTTGAAGACGTTGAAGAAGGTCGAGTAGAGGCCGACCGCGACCGGCACCAAGGGGAAGGTCTCCTTGCCGTCGACAATCACCGGAACGGCCGGATCGCCGCCGAAGAACTGCATGGCCCATTCCAGCACCTGGATGGAGACGAAGAACAGAGGGATGGTGATGCACACCCCGATGATATTGAACGAGATGTGCGCATAGGCGGTCCGCTTGGCGTTCTTCGAAAGATTGAGGGAAGCCATCCAGGATGTGATCGTGGTGCCGAGATCGGCGCCGAGCGAGAAGGCGACGGCGGTTGTCCAGTCGAGAATGCCCGCCGCGCCAAGGCCCATGACGATGCCGATCGTCGCCGAGGACGAGTGGATCATCGCGGTCACGCCGGCGGCGATGAACACGCATTTGAAAAGGTTGAGGTAGGAGTCGGCCGTCAGCGTCTGCAGCAGCGCCATGACTTCCGGCAGGTTGCGAAGCGGACGCAGGCCGCCGGTCATCAGGTTGAGGCCGTAGAAGATCAGAGCGAAACCCATGCAGGCGAGCGCTATGTTCTTCACCTTTTCGCTTTTGGCGAAGCAGTAGACCAGCGAGAACACGCCGGCTAGGATCAATCCGAGCGGACCGAGCGGCAGGGCGATGAGCCCGTTGCCGAGCGTGGTGCCGATGTTGGCGCCCATGATCACGCTGATCGCCGGCCGCAGGGCGATGACACCGGCATTGACCAGCCCGACGACTATGACGCTCATCGCCGTCGACGACTGGATGACGCCGGTGATCAGCGTTCCCGCCAGCACGCCTTTGACCGGCGTACCAGCTGCCTTGGCGAGAAAGTCGCGCATCCGGTTGACCGACAGCGCCTGGATGCCGTTTGCCATGAAATCCAGACCGAGCATGAAGATGCCCAAGCCGCCGATCACCGGCACGAGGATGTCCTTGAAGATATCTATGTCCATTTCAGGCAGGCCCCCAACAAGTCGCCACGACGACGCGGTATGAAGTTCAGTTGCTGCGCAAGGCAGCTTTCGTTCGGGTCAGTTTCCGACCGGCAATTGCCTTGCCCAATACTGTTCGATCTGGCCAATGAGCGCTTTCGGCAGCGGCACATAGCCGAGTGCGGTGGCGTCGCCGGCACCTTGCGCGAAGGCGAGCCGGAAAAGATCATGCACGCGGCGATAGCGATGTTCCGAACGCCCCGCGACCTGGACAACGGCGAACACCGCCGTGCTGATCGGGTACGCACCATCTCCGCTGCGATTGGTGAGGGAGGCGAAGAAGTCGGTCGTTTCCCCCCAGGCGACGGAGGTGGCCGCTGCTTGCACGCCCTGCGGGTCCGGTTTGACGAACTTGCCGGATTTGTTCTGGACCGCTGCGAAGGGAAGGCCGGCGCGAAGAACCTGGCCGTATTCGGCGTAGGCAATCGCCCCCTTGCTCGCAGCCACGGCACGAAGAAGCGCTTGCGTACCTTCCGCGCCTGTCCCGAGCGGCCAGTCGATCAGAGTGTCGGCTCCAAGCTTCGTCTTCCAGTCTTCGCTTGTCGATGACAGAAACTCGGTGAAGACATAGGTTGAGCCCGAACCGTCCTGCCGGTGGATGACGCTGATGGCGAGATCGGGAAGGGCTATGTCGGGATTGAGCACCCTTATCGCAGGATCGGACCAGGACGGGCCGGAGAGGCGCAGACCTTGCTCTGGCAGGCCATCGAGATTGGCGACCACCGCGATCCCGCCCATGACGATCGGAAATTGCTGCTGGCCGTTCCTGGCGAGATCATCAGCCTGCTGGGGAACATCCGTGGCGGCGAAATCCAGTTCGGGCTGCGCAAGCCGCATCAGGCCGGCAAGGGATCCGACCGGTTCATAATCGACGGTCCAGTCCAGCGTGAAGAAGTCGCCGCCGTCGGCGCGTGCAGCCTTGTATGTCGTTGCCCACTTGCCGATGATCGGCGCGGCCAGTGTCGACCCCGCACCGCGAATGGGCTCAGCCCGCGCAGCGGATCCGATCATGGCCCCGATGATTGCAAGGGCGAGCGCAGCTGCCGCCCCCGAAACCGTCGGCCGTGCACCGCGCAATAAGGCTAAACCTGCTGACAACATAAATTGAATCCCAACTATACTGCCGCCGCTATGTAGGCGCGCATCAATGGCCATACGCCTGCGAAATGAGGCGTCAGCTGAAAACAAGATCGCTGTTGTCTTGTATTAATTCTTCTTAACGGTTGGATGACAGTGGGTCCCGGCGGAAAAGCTTTTCGACTATTCCGAAGACCTTTCGACTGCAAAACCTGAGCAAAAAGCCGCATCGCCTGAAAGTCGGCCGGGCGGGAAAGGTCATCCCATCCCGTTCCGGGATGGAAGAGGCTCTAACTGGCGAGTTTTCCGCCCCGCATCGGCCGCGGTGCGCCGGTCGTGCTCGGAAAGCTGATTGGCAGGCCGCGCAGCACGCGCACCGCGAGGAAGGCAAAACACTCCGCCTCGACCGCATCGCCGCTCCAGCCGAGGCTCTCGGCCTGCACCACTTCGACGCCGGCACGGCTGGTCAGCATCGCCATCATGGTCGGGTTGTGGCGGCCGCCGCCGCTGACCACCAGTTTTTTCGGACGGCTTGGTAAGAGGTCGAGTGCCTTGCCGACGGCTCCAGCGGTAAAGGCGGTCAGCAGTGCCGCGCCATCC
>NZ_RZOM01000776.1:0-2999 GCF_003999175.1 Mesorhizobium sp. M7A.F.Ca.ET.027.03.2.1
GCCTACGGCCCGGCGCTCAATTCCGTCGGCATCGCCCAGGCGGTCGAGGCGCGCGGCCACAAAGCCGTTTTCCTGTCCGACCCCGGCTTTGTCGATGTCTACAAGGGCTACGGTTTCGAGGCGCATCCGGTGAACCTGTCGGAGCCGATGCCGCCCGAGCAGATGGCGAAATTCTGGGAGGATTTCATCAACGGCCACATCCCGAACTTCCGCAAATCGCCTTACGATCAGGTCGACAATTACGTCAAGGATTGCTGGACGGCGATCGTCGACAGCGCCAAATGGGCGCAGAAGGATCTGCCGCGCGTTCTCTCAGCCATCAAGCCGGATGTGATCTGCGTCGACAACGTCATCCTGTTTCCGGCCATCAAGCAGTTCGGCAAACCCTGGGTGCGCGTCATCTCCTGCTCGGAAAACGAGATCGACGACGAGGACATCCCGCCCCATCTCTCCGGCTGCGGCGAGAACGACCACGCCGGTCACCAGCGCTACCGCGATCATTTCAACGCGGTGATCAAGCCGATCCATGACGACTTCAACGCCTTCCTCGCCGCCAACAACGAGGCGCCTTATCCGATCGGCCAGTTCTTCGAGGCCTCGCCCTATTTGAACCTGCTGCTCTATCCCGAAGCGGCAAAGTTCAAGCGCCGCCACCCGCTCGACCCGGCAAAGTTCCAGTATCTGGAAGGCTGCGTGCGGCAGGAGAAACCCTACACGGTGCCGACATTCGCCAAAAACAATGACGGGCCGCTGCTCTATGTCTCCTTCGGCAGCCTCGGCGCCGGCGATGTCGACCTGTTGAAGCGCATTATCGCGACGCTGGGCAAGACGCGCTACCGGGCTCTGGTCAATGTCGGCGGCTACAAGGACCAGTACACGGACGTGCCCGCCAACGTGATCGTCGAGAGCTGGTTCCCGCAGCCTTCGGTTATCCCGCAGGTCGATGCGGTGATCCACCATGGCGGCAACAACTCCTTCACCGAGTGCCTCTATTTCGGCAAGCCGGCGATCATCATGCCCTATGTCTGGGACGGCCACGACAACGCCACCCGCGTAGAGGAAACCGGCCACGGCTTCGGCATGCCGCGCTACGACTGGACCGATGCCGAGCTGATTGCCAAAATCGAAACCTGCCTGACCGACCCGGCGATGAAAGCGAAGCTGGCGAAGACATCGGCGCAGATGCGCGCGCAGAATGGGCCGGAGAAAGCAGCCGGGTTGCTGGAGACGCTGCTATGACCTCCTCCGCTCCCCACCTCCACCAGGCCACCACCCGCACCGACCTCGTCGACTGGGGCGCCCAACCTGACGCATTGGAAGGCGCTTCGCACTCCACCGGCAGGCTCGTGCACAAAGGCCCGAACAACCAGCCGGAATCCGGCATCTGGGTGTGCACGCCAGGCCGCTGGCGCCTGAGCATCCCGCGCGATGAATTGTGCCATTTCGTCGCCGGCCGCGCGACCTACCGGTCGGATGTCGGTGAAGTGGTAGAAGTCTCGGCCGGCACCGTGGTCATGTTCCCGGCCGGCTGGACGGGTGAATGCACCGTGCATGAGACCATGCGCAACGTCTACATGCTGGCCTGACCACGGAGCTTGACGACATGCCGACACCGCACTGGCCGAAGGCCTCGACCGTGGAACTGGAGGACTGGGGCGCGGGCAGCAACACGCTCGCCGGTTCACCGCGCGCCTCGGGCAGGGTCCTGTCCCGGAACCCGGACGGATCGAGCGAATGCGGCCTGTGGTCGTGCACGCCGGGCACGCGCAAGGTCACGTTCGACGCCGACGAGTTCTGCCATTTCCTCTCAGGCCGCGGCAGCTATGTCCATGACGACGGCGAAGAGATCCCGGTCGAGGCCGGCACGCTGGTGTTCTTTCCAGCCGGCTGGACCGGCACCTCCATCATCACGCAAACGCTGATCAAGGCCTTCATGTGCCGCTGAGCACCCTTTCAAGGAAATCGACATGACCACACCCATCATGAAATCCCCGCTCACCATTACCGACCTCGTCGACTGGGGCGTCATCCCGACCATGATCGAGGGGCAATCCCACACCTCGGGCAAGCTGCTGTACAAGGGGCCGGAAGGCCGCTCCGAATGCGGGCTTTGGGTCTGCACACCAGGGAAATGGCACTGCCATGTCACCCGCGACGAGTTCTGCCACTTCCTCGAAGGACGCTGCACCTACGTCCACGAATCCGGCGAGGTCATCGAGATCGAACCGGACACCGCAGCTTTCTTCCCGCAGGACTGGAAGGGCGTCTGCACCGTCCATGAGACGATCAAGAAGGTCTACATGATCCGCTGAGCGGATCCGAGAGGATGTCCATGGATTTCTCCCCTGACCGGCCGACCTTCTTCGTCAACCCGGACTACCGGCCGATGGCAGGCACGGCAAAGCCGGTGATCGATCCGGCGACGATCGAAACAGTCGGCGCCATCGCTGCAGCCAGCGATAGCGAGATCGATGCCGTGCTCACCACCGCGACCAGGGCGCAGGCCGCCTGGAAAAAGCTCGACGCCAAGAGCCGCGCCAAGCACCTGCATGCCGTCGCCAACGCCATCGAGGTGGCCAACTTCACCCGCTGCGCCGAGCTGATGGTGCGCGAGATGGGCAAGCCCTACCCCGAAGCGATCGGCGAGATCGCCAACTGCGCGCCGATCTTCCGCTACTACGCCGAGATGGCGCGCGACGATGCCGGCAAGATCGCCGGCACGACGCAGGCCGGTTCGTTCCAGTATGCGCGCTACGAGCCCTATGGCGTATCCGTCCACATCATGCCCTACAACTTCCCGATCCTGCTGATGTGCTGGACGGTCGCCGCATCGCTCGCCGCCGGCAATGCCTGCGTCATCAAGCCGGCCGAGGCGACGACGCTGTCGACGCTGGACTACATGACCGTGTTCCGCTCGCTGCCGGAAGGGCTGGTCTCCTGCCTGCCTGGTGGAGCGGCCACGGCGCAGGCGCTGATCGCCTCCGAACGCACCCATGCGG
>NZ_RZOM01000777.1:0-2996 GCF_003999175.1 Mesorhizobium sp. M7A.F.Ca.ET.027.03.2.1
CACCTATTTCGTCACTCACCCCTGCCATCCGCCGATCTTCAATGACGAGACCGACATGGCAGCCAAGAAGGATTATTTCGGCGGCGTGAAGGCCAAGCAGCATATGGTCAGCGCCCTGATGCAGGGGCCGGAAGAAGACTACGCCAAGGGCGAGGCGATCGCGAAGATCATCTGGGCGCCGGTGATGCGTTCGCACCGCGTCAGCGTCGAACAGATGGCGCTGCTCGAGCCTGGCCTTTCGGAGACGGTGTGCGCCTCGTTGCTGGTGGTCATGAAAGAAGCCGTCGACGAGGTCGTGGCGCGCGGCGTCGACCAGCAGGCGGCACTCGACTTCCTGCTCGGCCATATGAACGTGCTCGGCGCCGTCATTTTCGGCGAGACCAAGGGCGTTTTCTCGGACGCCTGCAACAAGGCGATCGAGTTCGGCAAGCCGGTGCTGATGCGTGACGACTGGAAGCGCGTGTTCGAACCGGAAGAGATCGCCGCCAGCATTCAGCGGATAACCTGAGAGAAGACAGGTGCTTGACGCAGCACCTCGAAGGCCCGGCATGCCATTGCCGATCCTCGGTTTTGGTAGCTCATCAGGTACATGTCACCTGAATTTGTGGTTGACTCATCATACCAGTTGGCTTAGCTGTTCATGGCTCGGATCGACAAGGTTTCGCAGGGAGCACGATGCCTGGGCAAGTGGAGGATGGCTGGGGAGCAACGATCCGTCCTGGGTAAGCCGGCAACGGTTTTCGACCCAAGCGATCCGCGGCCCGGGCTGCCTGACGAATTCGGATGCAGACAAAGCCATTGGCCGATCAAGGCAATTTTTCAAACGGGAGGACTTCATGAAACTCACACGCAGAATGACGCTTGCGGCTTTCGCCGGCATGCTGGCGCTTGGCACGGCAGTGCCCGCCTATGCGGCGGATCTCATCGCCATTATCACGCCCTCACACGACAATCCGTTCTTCAAGGCGGAAGCCGTCGGCGCGGAAGCCAAGGCCAAGGAACTCGGCTATGAGGCGCTGGTGCTGGTCCATGACGACGACGCCAACAAGCAGTCCGAGCTGATCGACACCGCGATCGGCCGCGGTGCCAAGGCGATCATCCTCGACAATGCCGGCGCGGACGCCACCGTCGCCGCCGTGCAGAAGGCCAAGGATGCGGGCATTCCGTCCTTCCTGATCGACCGCGAGATCAACGCCACCGGCGTGGCCGTGGCGCAGATCGTCTCCAACAACTACCAGGGCGCCCAGCTCGGCGCGCAGGAATTCGTCAAGCTGATGGGCGAGAAGGGCAATTTCGTCGAACTGGTCGGCAAGGAATCCGACACCAATGCCGGCATTCGTTCCAAGGGTTATCACGACGTCATCGATGACTATCCGGACCTGAAGATGGTTGCCCAGCAGTCGGCCAACTGGAGCCAGACGGAAGCCTATTCCAAGATGGAATCGATCCTGCAGGCCAACCCCGACATCAAGGGCGTGATCTCCGGCAACGATACGATGGCGATGGGCGCCTATGCGGCACTTGCCGCGGCGAACCGCAAGGACGTCATCGTCGTCGGCTTCGACGGATCGAACGACGTACGGGACTCCATCGCGTCGGGCGGTATCAAGGCAACCGTGCTGCAGCCGGCCTTCGCGCAGGCGCAGATGGCGGTCGAGCAGGCCAACGACTTCATCAAGAACAAGAAGTCGCCGGCCAAGGAAAAGCAGTTGATGGACTGCGTTCTGATCAATGGCGACAATGCCGCCAAGCTGGAGACCTTCGCGCTGACGAACTGAGCCAGCGTGATTTCAATAGCGAGGGGCGAACATCGGTTTTCGCCCCTCGCCGCCATTTTCCGTGGGCCGCCCACGATGCTGAACGACAGGCCGCCATGCTGAACACCAAGCCGAACTGGCCGACCCTTACCGTAATGGTCGGCATCAGCCTGACCGCCTGCAAGATCCTGCCTACGAAATCGGAAGCCGGAGACAACGCTCCCGCCTTCAATCCAGACAAGATGGTCGAAGAGACATGGGCGGCAAAGGTCGTGCCCTATCTCCAGCAGAAAGCCGGACCGTTTGCGCAGGTTCACACCCTGGCGACAACCGATCCATCGGCTGCCGGCGCCAAATACGGCAATCCGAACAAGCAGGCGAATTCGCCTTGGACTTTCGCGGTTCGCCTGGAAGGCAAGATCGTCGCGGCCAACACGCAGTCGCGGGCAGCAACCGTCGACGTCGATGTCGACGGCGACGGCAAAGCCGATGCACGAGTGCAGATCGGACCGGCGGTGCGCGGTACCGCGCTGCGCGACAGCCTGGACTTCATCCAGTTCAACGACTTCACCAACCAGATCGACTTCGCCCAGTTCGGCAAGGCGTTCAACGCTTATGCCGACAAGACGGTGCTCTCCAAGCTGCCACGCGATGCGCTGCAAGGCCGCAGCGCCAAGGTGCTCGGCGCCTATACGCTGGGGAGCGGCCAGGACCTGCCGCTGGTGACGCCGGCGGAGGCAGAGATCGGGCCGAAGCCATGAGCGCGACAACTGAGCGCGAAATCATCCTGAAGCTCGAGGACGTCTCCAAGGTCTATTCCGGCACCGTTGCGGTCAAGCGCGCCAATTTCGAGGTGCGCAAGGGCGCGGTCAACGTGCTGGTCGGTGAAAACGGCGCCGGCAAGTCGACGCTGATGAAGATCATCGCCGGTGTCGAACGGCCGACCGCCGGCCGCATCCTGCTGGAAGGTAAAGAGGTTTCCTTCTCCTCGTCCGCGGACGCGGTGAACCGCGGCATCGGCATGGTGTTCCAGGAGATGAACCTGTTCGGCAATATGAGCGTCGCCGAGAATATTTTCGCCACCCGGGAGATCACCAACCGCTTCGGCAAGATCGACCGCGAGCAACAGGAAAACCGCGCTGCGGAATTTCTGGAACGCCTGCAAGCCGGCATACGGCCAGACATGCTGGTTGAGGATCTGCGCATCGGTCAGCAGCAGCTGGTCGAGATCGCCAAGGC
>NZ_RZOM01000778.1:0-2993 GCF_003999175.1 Mesorhizobium sp. M7A.F.Ca.ET.027.03.2.1
GGGTTAGACGATGCGCAACTCCTGGGGAGCCTGATGCCGCCGGCTGCTCGTTTGAATCCAGAAAGCGACCGAGAGCAGTGCGGCTCCGCCATAGATCAGGCCAGCGGGAATCCACATGATCAAGCCTGCAAGTTGCTGGTCCTCGAGCGGGCTGAGCCCCCACAGATCCGAGCCGACGGCATTAGCCGGATACCACAGCTTTGGCGAGACGACGAGCAAAACCCCGAGCAGCCCGGTGTGGAGCGAGGTGAAGAAGAGATGCATCACCGCATTGCCGCAAGCGTGCTCGCGGCCAGGGCGAGGCAGCAGCACCCACCAGTACAAAAGCCCGGTACCGAGGAAGCTCGCATGCTGGGCATAGTGCAGGAAACCCTGCTGGAGGGCAGCCTCGAACAGCGCCGGGACATGCCAAATCCATATCGCGGCTCCGTGCAGGACGGTCGCGACCACAGGGCGGCTGATGAACGACCAGATCGCCCGAAGCGTATTTGCATGTCCGGCCGCTCCGAATATCTGGCGCAGCTGTACCGGCAGTGCCCACATCATCGCCGCTGTCGGGCGGGAGGCAACCAGCAGAGGCGCTGCGACCGCCATCAGCAATTCATGCTCGATCATGTGCGCCGCAAACACATGTTCGCCCAACGGATGGATCGGGCTTACAAGGGCGAACGCCAGGACGGCCCAGCCGGCAGCAAACTGGAAGTCCTGCCGTGATCGCAAGCGACGTCCGCGTCCGCTCCGTCGCCACAGTCGGCTGGCGCCCGCTGTATAGAGCGACACGACTGCCAGGAGCGGCAATGTGATGGGAAGCGCCAGTGTCCAACCGGCTTGCGGGGCGCCGTTGCCATAGCAGATCGAGGTCGAAAAGAGCGCGTCGAAGCTCATGATCCGCATCCGTCAGCCGGAAGAGCACCGGAGCTCCGGTTCATCTGGAAAGATCCAGAAAGATCCAGATTGAAGCCACTGAGGCGCTGTTCTCACCTCCGTGCCTCTAGGCGTCCATCATCGATTTCGCCGGCTCCCGGGCGATGTTTTCTTCTATGCGTTCGTGTCCCGGCGTCCGCGGCAGGGCCTGGCGGAAGTTCTTGGCGTAGTCTGCCGGCATTTTGGGCGGCATCAGCGGCTCATACGCATCTACCAGCGCTTCGATCACGACTGGGCCTTGCGTGGCGAAAGCCTGGTCGAGAACCGTCTCGATCTGATCGGCCCGCTCGATGCGAAAACCCTTTGCGCCCATTGCTTCCGCCGCCATGGCAAAATCGATCGGCTGCAATTCGCAACCGAATTGCGGATTGCCCAGAAACATCATCTGCTCCCAGGCGATCTGATTGAGCATGTTGTTCTTGATCACCAGAACCTTCAGCGGGATCTTGTAGCGCACCGCCGTCGAGAATTCGCCAAGCTGCATGGCAAAGCCGCCATCCCCGACGATGGCGGCAATCGGTCGACCGGGGAACGCGATGCCGGCAGCGATGGCGTAGGCGAGACCGCAAGCCATCGACGCCAGCGATCCGGACACCCCGAATGCCTGGCCGCTGCGAAGATCGACATGGCGTGCGGCCAACTCCGTGTTCTGACCGGAATCCGTGGCCAGCACTGTGTCGTCGGCCAATCTTTGTCCGAACGCCCGGGCAATCGCTTGTGGCTTCAAGGGTTGCGCCTGCATGTCTTCCGACTGCCGCATCATCTCGCGCCATTTTCTCATGGTCTCCTGGGAACGGTGCAGGAATTCATCGGAGGGCTTCTGCGTCAGACGTTGGTTGAGCGCGCGCAATGTCTCGGCCGCGTCGCCGACAAGGCCGGCCTCGACCGGAAAGCGCAAGCCGATCCGCTGCGCATCGCTGTCGATCTGGACGCCACGGGCCTGCCCGGGCTGCGGGTAGTATTCGATATAGGGAAAGGTCGAACCGACAATCAGCACCGCGTCACAGCTCTCCATCGCCTCTTGCGAAGCCAGGGTTCCAAGAATGCCGATCCCGCCGGTGGTGTAAGGATGGTCGTCCGGCAGCACCGCCTTGCCCAGCAAGGCCTTCGCGACAGGCGCCTGCAACAGGCGCGCCGTGTGTTCGAGTTCGGCGGCCGCGCCGATGGCGCCGCGTCCGGCCAGGATCGCAACCCGCGAAGCGTCATTGAGAATGGCGGCGGCTTTGTCGAGCTCAACCTCCAGCGGTACGCTGTGACCGGCGAACATATCCTGCGGCGTGTGCGCCGGGCGATTGCGCTTGGAGCGCTTCGACGGATCGCTCTCCTGCTCCTGGATGTCGCTGGCAATCGAAAGATGGGCGACGCCCTTGCGCGCCAGTGCGGTTGGGCAGGCAAGGCTGGCGACGTTTTCCATATGCGCGGCGTCGGCGACATGTGCATTGTAAACGGAGACATCGTGGAACACGCGCGTCAGATCGACATCCTGTTGCGTGAACGTCTCGATCAGATCGTGGAACTGCATGCCCGTAATCGCCAGCACCGGAGCCTGGTCGAGCTTGGCGTCATAGAGGCCGGTCAGAAGATGTGTTCCGCCGGGACCGGACGTCGCAAGGCACACGCCCAGCTTTCCTGTCCACTTGGCATACGCACATGCCATGAAGGCAGCCGACTCTTCATGCCGGACCTGAACGAAGGCAATCTTGTCGCGCCGCGTCCGCAACGCTTCCATGACGCCGTTTATGCCGTCTCCCGGCAAGCCGAACACCACCTCCACGTCCCAGGCGACGAGCGTATCGATGAGAATTTCTGCTGCATTTGGCATGTCGGGGTAGCTCCGGTGGATGGTGTCCGAACCGGTGAATCCCGAGTTGGTTCCTTCGTCACAATAAATCGTGGAAGCGATCTTCCAGGAGCGTTCTATTCGATCTGCTCAAACGTGCATTGCCGTGGCGCCTTGTCGGGGCGCCAGCGCAGCAGTTTGGTGCCGTGGCGGAACCGATTGCCGGTAACGTGGTCGAAGCGGACCTCCACCACCAGTTCAGGCTGCAAGGGTTCCCATTGTCCGCTGC
>NZ_RZOM01000779.1:0-2990 GCF_003999175.1 Mesorhizobium sp. M7A.F.Ca.ET.027.03.2.1
CAGGGCTGCATTGCGCACCACCTTGCCGCCGATGCGCACACGGCCTTCGGCGATCAGCACCTCGGCCTGCGTGCGCGAGCACAGGCCGAGCTTCGACAGCGCCCGGTTGAGACTGACGCCGGGCGCCGCCTGCCTGCCGCTCTGCCGTGTCTGCCGTGGTGTCATGCTGCCCGTCTGCGCTGGTGGAGCCGACAGATGCCACGGGCCACGATCGCTTCGCAAGCCGCGCTGCTGCCTTCGCATGCGCCGCACCGCCCGAACGACGATATTGTCGTCGCCGCATCCGCGATAAATTGCAGCGCATGAGTGAGTCTGCCGCACCGATCATCAAGACCGTCGTCATCGCTGCAACGCCTGCCAAGATTTGGCAGGTGCTGACGACGCCCGCGATGATCCCGCAATGGATGTCCGACGAGGCGCTGACCGTCAGCCTCGAGAGACTTGTCGGCGGCGCGATCTTGATACAGGGAGTGCTGCACGGAATGCCGTTCGAAAACCACGGAACTATCCGGGCTTTCGCGCAGGAGAGGGCGTTCGCCTACAGCTACTGGAGCACGCTGTCGGCCTCGCGTCTGGCGGACGTGCCCGAAAACCACACGGTGGTCAGCTTCGATCTGGCGCCGGCGGATGGGGCAACGCTGCTGACGCTGACGCTCAGCGACTTCGCCGAACCGGCGATCCGTCCGCATGCCAATCTCTACTGGGGGCCGACCTTGCAGATCCTGAAGGCGGTTTGCGAGCGCGCTTGAGGGCGGGCGTCTCCCCGCGGACGGATCGTCTGGCCCTTACTCTTTGGGGTGTCGGGCGAGAGCCAGCGCGCGGATGCGGTCGGCGACGGCGCTGTCGACCGGGTTGTAGACGGTCAGGCTCAAATCCGGCCGGCCGTCGACCGCGAAGCCCGAATATTCCAGCTCGATATCGCCGAGTTCCGGATGCTTCAGGCGCTTTGTCCCGTCGCCGTGGCTGAGCACGTCGTTTGCCCGCCACAGGGCGGCAAACTCGGGGCTGGCGCTGCAAAGCTCGTCGACGAGTTCGCGCACCTCGGAGACAGCGCCGGCGCGTGCCGCATCGGCACGGAACGAGCCGACCACGAAACGAGCGAGGTTTTGCCAGTCGTGCTGCCTGGCGCGGATATGGGGACTGAGGAACATGAAGCGCAGGATGTTGCGCTCGCCCTCGGGCAGGGCGCTGTAGTCGGTCAGCACGACCCGCGCGGCGCGGTTCCAGGCAACGACGTCCCACGTAGCGGTCCTGACTATGGCGGGGCTGGCATCGAGCGTGTCGATGAGGCGCTGCAGCCGTGGGCTGACACCCTCGGCACCGGTGTAGCGGACCTCGGGCGGGCGCCCCAGCCCGAGCATGAAAAGATGTTCACGCTCCGCCTCGGTCAGCAGCAGCCCCTTGGCGATGCGATTGAGGACATCGGCCGAGGGCGCACCGCCGCGGCCCTGTTCCAGCCATGTGTACCAGGTCGGGCTGATGTTGGCGCGCTGGGCGACCTCTTCGCGGCGCAGTCCCGGCGTGCGTCGGCGCCCCGAGAAGCCGAAGGACGCCGGATCGAGCCGGGTGCGCCGGTCTTTCAGGAACGCTGCCAGTGAGCCGGCGGAATTGGAGGGCATCCTGTTAGCCATTATACCATGATAAGATCACTACTTTAATAGAATAATAGACCAGCAATATTACGCAGGCAACTGTGCAGGAGATTTTGCATGCGTATCTTTCTCACCGGCGCGACCGGTTTCATCGGTTCGGCCATCGTTCCCGAACTCATCAAGGCGGGTCATCAGGTGATCGGCGTGACCCGCTCGGATGCCGGCGCCGAGGCGCTGGCCGCCGCTGGCGCCGAGGTGCATCGGGGAACGCTCGAGGATCCCGAGGGGCTGCGCGACGGCGCGGCGAAGGCGGAGGCTGTGATCCATACGGCGTTCGACCACGACTTTTCGCGGTTTGCCGAGAATTGCGAAAAGGACAAGCGCGTCATCGCGGCACTCGGTGCCGCACTGGCCGGCTCCGACCGGCCGCTGGTGATCACCTCCGGCGTCGGCATGGGCAGCCCGGGACATCGCGAACTGGCGATCGAAGACGTCTTCAACCCTAGCCATCCCAATCCGCGCATTGCCTCCGAACTGGCCGGCAATGCCTTGCTGGACGCCGGCGTCAACGTGTCGGTGGTGCGCCTGCCGCAGGTCCACAATCCGGTCAAGCAAGGCCTCATCACGCCGCTCATCGAAATCGCACGTGAAAAAGGCGTCTCGGCCTATGTCGGCGAAGGTCGGAACCGCTTCTCCGCGGGCCACCTCCTCGACGCCGCGCGCCTTTACCGGCTCGCCGTGGAGAAGCGGCAGCCGGGCGCGCGCTATCACGCGATCGGCGAGGAAGGCGTCGAGGTGCGCGCTATCGCCGAGGCGCTTGGCCGGGGCCTGAAATTGCCCGTCGTTTCCATCGCGCCGGAAAAGGCTGCGGAGCATTTCGGCTGGATGGCGATGTTCGCGCCGATGGATCTGCCGGCCTCCAGCGCGCTGACACAGGCACGGCTGGGCTGGCACCCGACCGGCCCGACGCTGATCGCCGATCTCGATGCCATGCAATACGCCGATTGACGGACTGAAGCCTCGGCGCCGAAGCGGGCCGCCAATCCGGGATAGCCGGGTTGGCGGTCATTTCCGTTCAGCGAGCAACGTCAAGCAGGGCTGACCGCGTAGCGCAGATGGACGAGCCCATGCGCCAAGGCCTTGCAGCTTTTCAGTGACAACTGCATCTTGCCCGCCAGGCCGCTCTCGCCGAACTCGACGAAGGCCTGGTTGGCGGCGCGTCCATCGATCGCGGGCGCCACGAGAAGGCTCAGCTCATCGACGAGCCCGGCCGCAAGGAACGAACCGTTGATGCCGGCGCCGCCCTCGAGCAGCAGCCGGCTTATGCCGAGTTCGCTGCCGAGCACCTCGAGCATCGCCGCGAGATCGATGTCCGCCGCTTCCGATACGATATAGGAC
>NZ_RZOM01000077.1:0-10910 GCF_003999175.1 Mesorhizobium sp. M7A.F.Ca.ET.027.03.2.1
CGTTGAAGGCGGAAGGCTCGCGGGTGTTCGCAACGGCGCGCAAGCCGCAGGACATCGCCGCCCTCGAAGCCGATGGCATCGAGGCCTTCTATCTCGATTATTGCGAACCCGACTCCATCGCCGCGCTGGTGACTGCGGTGCTCGATCGCACGGGCGGCCGGCTCGACGCCCTGTTCAACAATGGCGCCTATGCGCAGCCGGGCGCCGTCGAGGATCTGCCCGTTGCGGCGCTCAAGCAGCAGTTCGAGGCGAATTTCTTCGGATGGCATGATTTGACCCGCCGGCTGGTGCCGGTGATGCGCCGCCAGGGTCAGGGCCGCATCATCCACTGCTCGTCGATCCTTGGCCTCGTCCCGGTGCGCTTTCGCGGCGCCTATTCCGCGTCGAAGCATGCACTGGAGGCCTTGATGCTCTGCCAGCGCCAGGAACTGGCCGGCAGCGGCGTCCACGTTTCGCTGATCGAGCCGGGGCCGGTGAAATCGAAGATCGCCAGCAACGGCCTCATTTGGTTTCTCAGGAATATCGACCACGAGAATTCCGTGCACCGCGTGGACTATGCGGCGCAACTCGAGCGGCTGCGAGCCGGCGGCAGCCAATCGGCCTTGAAACCAGGGCCGGAAGTGGTTCATGCGGCGCTTCGCCATGCACTTCTGTCGCGGCGCCCACGCCCGCACTATGTGGTAACAGTGCCCGCCAGGATCGGTGCGGTGCTCAAACGCATCCTGCCGGCATCGATGCTTTACCGCCTGATGGCCAAACGCGCCTGAACGCCAAAACA
Source organism: Mesorhizobium sp. M7A.F.Ca.ET.027.03.2.1 (assembly GCF_003999175.1). Lineage (NCBI taxonomy): Bacteria > Pseudomonadati > Pseudomonadota > Alphaproteobacteria > Hyphomicrobiales > Phyllobacteriaceae > Mesorhizobium > Mesorhizobium sp. M7A.F.Ca.ET.027.03.2.1. The sequence goes on from NZ_RZOM01000077.1 coordinate 779, forward strand.
ACTGGAACAAAACGATGGCAACCGTCTTCAACATTCTCGCCATTCTGGTCATGGTCGCCGTGGTGATCGTGCTTGTTCGCGGCCTCATCAACATGATGCGCGGCGGCTCCGGCGTCACCTCGAACAAGCTGATGCAGGCGCGCGTCATGCTGCAGGCCGTGGCGCTGGTGCTGATCCTGCTGGCGGTGTATTTCACCCGCAAGTGAGGATGCCGGCGGCCGGGGAGGCGAAATGGTCAAGCTCAACAAGATCTACACCCGCACCGGCGATGATGGCACCACGGGTCTCGGCACCGGCGAACGGCGGCTGAAATCCGACCTGCGAGTGGACGCCTACGGCACGGTCGACGAGGCCAATGCCTGCATCGGCATCGCCAGGGTCCACACGGCCGCGGCCCATCCCGCGATCGACGCCATGCTTTCCCGCATCCAGAACGATCTGTTCGACCTCGGCGCCGATCTCGCCGTCCCCGACGATGGCAAGCCGCTCGGCTATGAGCCGCTTCGCATCGTCGCCGTGCAGACCGACCGCGTCGAGAAGGACATCGATCTTCTCAACAAGGAGCTTCAGCCGCTCAAATCCTTTGTGCTCAATGGCGGCACGCCGGCAGCGGCGGCACTTCACCTTGCCCGCACCGTGGCAAGGCGAGCCGAAAGGCTGATGGTGGCACTGGCCCAGAACCCCAGCGAACACGTCAACCGCGACGGTCTGAAATACATCAACCGCGTCTCGGATTTCCTGTTTGTCGCCGCCCGGGCGGTCAATGACAACGGAAACGCCGACGTGCTATGGGTTCCCGGCAAGAACCGCTGATTGTCGAAAGCGGAAGAGGGCCTGGGGCATGTTCATCCCGCTTTACGACACCAACAGGCTGCGCCACATCCGCCTGCAATATGTGACGATCGGGCTGATCGTGGTCAACGCCCTGGTCTACCTCGCCACCGCGCTCGGCGGCGAGAGTTTCTCCAATGCCGCCGTCCTTGGCCTGGGCTTCATCCCGTCGGTCGTCCATGACACCGCCGAGCTCGATCCCCGTTTCATCGTCATCCCCGAAAGCCTGAGCTACCTCACCTATTCGTTCCTCCATGCAGACATCTTCCACCTCGGCGGCAATATGCTGTTCCTGTGGGTGTTCGGCGACAATGTCGAGGATGCGCTGGGCCACATCCGCTACCTCATCTTCTATCTGTTGTGCGCCATTGCCGGCGCCGCCTTCCAGGGCCTCGTCGCCTGGGATTCACAGGCGCCGCTGATCGGTGCCTCCGGCGCCATTGCCGGGGTGGTCGTCGCCTATCTGATCCTTTATCCCAGGGTGAAGGTCTGGGTGCTGGCCTTCGCCCGCATACCGCTGCGGATTCCGGCCTTCATCCCGCTCATCCTGTGGGTGCTGTTCCAGGTGGTGATGTTTGCCGCCGGCGGCGAGGACCAGATCTCCTGGGCCTGCCATATCGGCGGCATCATTGCCGGAGCCGTGCTGGTGCTCGTCTTGCGCAGCCGCGGCGTGCCGCTATTTGCCGGCGCCGACGAGGACGTCGCGCCCGCCGCTCCCAACCAGCCGCAGGCCACGGTTGAACCATTGGCGCCTGAGCCGCCCGCCGCAACGCCGCGCTGGGGGCGCGGAAACGCTTCCAGTTCGGACTGAACCGATTTGAGCCGCTTGCAGCGTATTGACGTGCAGGGTTGCCGCAACTACGGAAACGTCTCCGCCGCAACCTAAGGCGGGCAAGACCAGAATTTCCATCCGGCCAGAATTCCATCCGGCCAGAATTCCATCCGGCCGGAATTCAGTCAGGAATGTCGGCTTTCGACAACTCAGAACGGGCGCAGGCTGTTATAGCGCGCCCAACTAGCGTGAAGAGGTGACAGGCAAATGAAGATCCTTGTGCCCGTGAAGCGGGTTGTGGATGCGAACGTCAAGGTTCGCGTGAAGGCTGACGGTTCGGCGGTGGAGCTCGCCAACGTCAAGATGGCGATGAACCCATTCGACGAGATCGCGGTGGAAGAGGCGATCCGGCTGAAAGAAGCCGGCAAGGCGGAAGAAATCGTCGTCGTCTCGATCGGCCCGCAGCAGGCGCAGGAAACCCTGCGTACCGCACTCGCCATGGGTGCCGACCGCGCCATCCTGGTCAAGACCGATGAACAAACCGAGCCGCTCGGCGTCGCCAAGGTGCTGAAGGGCGTCGTCGACGCCGAGCAGCCCGGCCTCGTCATTCTCGGCAAGCAGGCGATCGACGACGATTCGAACCAGACCGGCCAGATGCTGGCGGCACTGCTTGGCTGGGCGCAGGGCACCTTCGCTTCCAAGATCGTGCTCGACGGCGACAAGGCCAAGGTGACGCGCGAAGTCGATGGCGGCCTGCAGACCGTGGAACTGAAGATGCCGGTGATCGTCACCGCCGACCTTCGCCTCAACCAGCCGCGCTATGCTTCGCTGCCCAACATCATGAAGGCCAAGAAGAAGCAGCTCGACGAGAAGACCCCGGCCGACTACGGCGCCGACGTCAAGCCGCGGCTGAAGGTCATCAAGACCGAGGAGCCGAGCGGCCGCAAGGCAGGCGTCAAGGTCAAGAGCGTCGCTGAGCTGGTCGACAAGCTGAAGAACGAAGCCGGCGTGCTGTAAGCGATCGGGAAAGGAACAGAAAAATGGCTATTCTCCTCATCGCGGAACACGACAACGCAACGCTTTCCGATCAGACCGCCAAGGCGCTGTCGGCCGCCCTGCAGATCGGCTCGGACGTGCATGTGCTGGTTGCCGGCAAGGGCGCCAAGCCGGCAGCCGACGCTGCCGCCAAGCTCAAGGGCGTGAGCAAGGTGCTGTTGGCGGAAGCCGACGAGCTTGCCGAGCGCCTGGCCGAACCGACGGCAGCGCTCATTGTGTCGCTGGCGGGCGCCTACGACACCATCATCGCGCCGGCGACCTCGTCGGGCAAGAATGTCGCGCCGCGCGTGGCAGCGCTGCTCGATGTCGCACAGGTGTCCGAGATCATCGAAGTCGTATCGCCCGACACCTTCAAGCGGCCGATCTATGCCGGCAACGCCATCCAGACGGTGCAGTCGAGCGACGCCAAGAAGGTGATCACGGTGCGCACCGCCTCCTTCCAGGCAGCCCCCGAGGGCGGCTCGGCGGCGGTCGAGTCCGTCAAGGCGGCAGCCAATCCCGGCCTGTCCACCTTCGTCGAGAACAAGCTTTCCGAGACCGACCGTCCGGAACTGACCTCGGCCAAGATCATCATCTCGGGTGGTCGTGCGCTGGGTTCGGCGGAGAAGTTCCAGGAGGTCATCCTGCCGGTCGCCGACAAGCTCGGTGCCGCCGTCGGCGCCTCCCGCGCCGCGGTCGATGCCGGCTATGCGCCGAACGACTGGCAGGTCGGCCAGACCGGCAAGGTCGTCGCCCCCGATCTCTACATTGCGGTGGGCATCTCCGGTGCCATCCAGCACCTCGCCGGTATGAAGGATTCGAAGGTCATCGTCGCCATCAACAAGGACGAGGAGGCGCCGATTTTCCAGGTTGCCGACTACGGCCTCGTCGGCGATCTCTTCGTCATTCTGCCGGAGCTGCAAAAGGCGCTTTGACGCTTTCTGCCAAAGCGTATTAAATGGTGAGGGTGGGGTAGACGAAGTCGCCCCGCCCTTTTAGTTTGCACTGCACAAAAACCAGGCCACAAAGGCCAAAAGCAATTCCAGCAAAAGTGCGCAGCGGTTTTGCGTCCGGAATTGCGATAAAACAAAAAGGTGGAGCGCTTTCGCATTTCATGCGGAAGGGCTCCGAACGGGATCGGTGTAATGAGCAAGATCGAGACGATCGGCATCATCGGCGCGGGCCAGATGGGCGGCGGCATCGCCCATGTCTCCGCGCTTTCGGGCTACAAGGTGCTGATCTACGATATTTCGCCCGACCGCATCGAGAAAGGCATAGCCACAATCAGCGGCAACATGGCCCGCCAGGTGGGGTCCGGCAAGCTCGACGAAAAGGTTCGCAACGAGGCGATGGGCCGCATTTCGGCCGCCCCGGCGATGGCCGATCTTGCCGGCGCCGATCTGGTCATCGAGGCGGCGACCGAGGACGAGACGGTCAAGCGCAAGATCTACGCCCAGCTCTGTCCGCAGCTCAATCCCGAAGCCATCCTGGCGACCAACACCTCGTCGATCTCGATCACGCGGCTTGCCGCGCAGACCGACCGGCCGGAGCGGTTCATCGGCATACATTTCATGAATCCGGTGCCGCTGATGAAGCTGGTCGAGCTGGTACGCGGCATCGCCACCGAGGACCAGACCTTCGAGGCAGCCAAGACCTATGTGAAGCAACTCGACAAGACGATCACGGTCTCGGAGGATTTTCCGGCCTTCATCGTCAACCGCATCCTGCTGCCGATGATCAACGAGGCGATCTACACGCTCTATGAGGGTGTCGGCTCGGTCGATGCCATCGACACCGCCATGCGGCTCGGCGCCAACCATCCGATGGGGCCGCTGCAGCTGGCTGACTTCATCGGGCTCGATACATGCCTGTCCATCATGCAGGTGCTGCATGACGGCCTGTCGGACTCGAAATACCGCCCTTGCCCGCTGCTGGTAAAATATGTCGAGGCCGGCTGGCTCGGCCGCAAGACCGGGCGCGGCTTCTACGACTATCGTGGCGAGCATCCGGTTCCGACGCGCTGAGCGGATCGTCGCCGCAAATCAGGGACAAGCCTTTCGGATGAGCGGTGACAGGCTCGATCAGGAGGCCGCGGCCAGCGGCTCTGTCCGGCCATCCACGATCTGGGCGTCCGGCGCCACGCAGACGCAACCACGGCCGGCCGCCTTGGCCGCGTAGCATGCGGCGTCGGCTCGCGCGATGATCTCGTCGACCTCGCCGCAATTGGCGTTGATCGCGGCCAGCCCGATGCTGGCGCCGATCACGTGAGGACGGCCGTCCCAGGTGAAGTCCAGGCTGCGTATCGCATCGATGATGGAGCGCGCGGCGATCTTGGCGCCGGCTGCCGAACCCGATTTCAGAATGACAGCGAATTCGTCGCCGCCGAGGCGAGCGACGATATCGTCTGGACCAAGCACCCCGCGAACAGCCTCGGCAACTCGCTTCAGCAGCGCGTCTCCCGCCGCGTGGCCGCCCGTATCGTTGACCAGTTTGAAGTGATCGAGATCGATGAACATGAACTGGTGCCCGGTGCCTTTGCCGGAGGTGCCGTCCTTGCGCGCCTGGCCGACCAGGCCCTCCATGGCGCGGATGAAGCTGGAGCGGTTGGCAAGGCCGGTCAGCGCATCGTGTGCCGCGGCGTGTGCCAGTTGGCGCTGCAGCGCGCGCGCATCGGTAAAGTCCTGGAAGACGATGACCAGCCCGCAGAATTCGTTCCGTTCGTTGACGATCGGCGACACCACCTGGCGGATGCTGCAGCGCGTGTCGTCGCGCCGGATAAGGACGGCGCGGCTGTTCTGGTCGGCGGGCGCAGGAACGCCAACCGCCGGCCGGGTCACGCCGATCCTGTGCCCCGTCTCCTCGTCGACCGCCCAGTAGACATGGCCAAGCATCTTGCCGAGAGCCTCGCCGCCGGCAATCCCGGTCAGCTTTTCGGCAACCGGGTTCATGAAGGTGACGCGGTTTGCGGCATCGGTGCAGATGACGGCATCGCCGATCGATTGCAGCGTCACCCTCAGCCGCTCCTTCTCATCGGCAAGCATTGCGGCCGACACAGTGAGGCGCTCTTCGGCCTCCTTGCGACGGGTGATGTCGGTCAGGCTGCCAATGGCCCTGATCAGCCGTCCGTCCTCGTCGCGCTCGATGGCCTTGCCGCGGTCGAGTATCCACATCCAATGGCCATCCTTGTGGCGCATCCTGAACTCGGCCTCAAAGAACGGCGTCTTGCCCTCGAGATGGGCGCGATCGGCTTCGGCGACAGTCTCGCGATCGTCAGGGTGGATCATCGTCAGCCAGCGGTCGGTGTCGCCATCGAGCTCGCCATCCGCATAGCCCAGCATCTTGACCCAGGTCGAGGAATAGGTCGTGCCGCCCTTGCGCATGTCGAGGTCCCAGACCCCTTGGCCGGCACCGGCGAGCGCGAAATTCCAACGCGTCTCCGCTTCGGCAATGCGCGCCTCGGCCTGCTTGCGCGCGTCGATGTTCTCGATTTGCGAGACGAGATAGAGCGGGCGGCCGCTGGTCTCATCGCGAATGACCGAACCGGCAAGATGGGCCCAGACGGGCGTTCCGTCCTTCCTGAGATAGCGCTTCTCGAAGTGGAAGGAATTGACCGTGCCCGCCTTCAGATCGTCCATCGTCTCCCGCCCGATCAGCAGATCGTCGGGATGCGTGATCTGGAAGAAAGTCAGCGCCTCGATCTCTTCGCTCGTGTAGCCAAGCATGGCGGCGAAGGCCGGATTGGTCTGGCGGATGCGCCCGTCAAGACCGACAACCACGATACCGATCGCCGAATCCTCCATGGCGCGGCGGAAGCGCAGCTCGCTCTCGGCGATCTGCTGGCGATCCCTGCTGATCCTGCGGATGGACAGGGCGGCGAGGAACAGCGCGCCCACCGCCACCGCCACAGCGATCTGCAGACAGAGTTTCAAGGCTTCGGTGCCGAAATCCAGGCGCGACAGCACGATCGAGGTCGCCAGCACGCCCAGGCCGGCGACGAGCAACGCCAGCCCTGCATGCCCAAGAGATTTTCGGCTGGTCAATGCTCGCCACATCACGATACGTGCCACCCCCGTGCGCAAACGCATGTTCTCGCACCAACCTTCGCGGATCGATTTTAAGGAAAGGTTGCGCCGAGATAACGGCGCGGCTGCTAACCGGCAAACAATTGCCGGCATGATTAAGGATCGGTATGCGCGAGCGGGCGAGCGTGGCGCAACGTTACCAGCGCACGAAAAACCGTCCGCCAAGCGCGCCGAGCAATGCGAGCGCTGCGATGGCTATCGTGTACCAGGTGGCGACGAAAAGCGGCGAGTCGTCGAAGCAGTGGGCGGCATAGAAGGTTGCCGCCAGCCCGCCAGCGAGCAGGCCCGCCACCGAACCGGCAAGCACCGGCCGTGTCGGCGCCCCGTAGCGCAGCATCCACAGGAAAATGGCAAGCGGACCGAGGCCGATCAACGGGATGAAGCCCATGCAGATCATCATGTTGGAGCCGACCATTTTGGTTCCCCACAGCGCCTCCGGCACCATGAAAAGCTCCAGAAGCACCGCCACGGCTACCAGCACTGGCGCCGCGGCCATCCAGGCCATCGCCCGGCCCGTAGAGGCACCCGGCGTCGACAAGGCGCGGATCAGGGCGAAAGCGCTGACGGCAAGCACGATGGTGAAGACGAACTTGGAAAGAAAGCGCATCGTGTGCGCGGCTGCCATGAAGTCCGGGCGCGGGCCGATGGTCAGCAGGAAAACCACGGCCGCGATCACCGCTGCCGCGCCTGCGGCCATCCACCAGGCAGATTGCAACGGCATCGCCTTGCTGCTTGCATCGGCGTCCAGCGCCTTGATGAGATCGTCCGTCCTCATGTCATTCCCGCCCGAACCGCCCCTGCCCGAATCGCTTGGCTATCGCGGCAAGTCCGCGATGCAGCGACACACGCACCGCCGTCTCGCTGATGCCGAATTTTGCCGCCGTCTCTCCGATCGAGCGACCTTCCACCGACACGGCCGAGACCACGGAGCGCTGTGCCGGCGACAGGCTGTCCAATGCCCGGTTGATGTCGCGCTCGCTGACGGTCTCGGTTTCCGGCTCGGCGAACGTCTCGGCGATATCGTCGACGTCGATCTCGATGCGCCGTCCGCGCCGCCGGAACGCATCGATCAGCTTGAAGCGGGCGATCGCGTAAATCCACGGCAAAACCGGCGCATCCTGACGCCAGGTATGCCGTTTTACATGAATGGCCAGCAAGGTTTCCTGCACGACATCCTCGGGATCGACCCCGCCCTGCACGATCTTGCGCCTGGCAAAACCGCGAACCAGCGCGGCAATCCGGTGCAGAAAGTCGGCGTAAGCCCTTTCATCTCCCGCGATCGCGGCCCGCATCAGCCGGGAAAGTTCGGCCTCGTCCTTGCCGCTCACAAGAGTTCACTCCCCCGAATTTCGCGTCTCGGCGCTGATTTGTTACGTGGCCGGCGAAATAATGTCCAAGCCAAACTGTCGGCAAATCACGAAAGTTTGCGGCACCGCCGAACCGGGAGCATCACGCGGAATTGTCCGTCCGGCACCGACCTTTGCACGTCAGCGACCGATTGAAGCACATCGACAATGTTGACTACTGCTGTCAGGTATCGATAGGTGCAGCCGTGACAGACCAAAGCCCCGAAATCGAGGACAATGCCATGAAATACGCTCTTTCCACTCTCGCCGGCGCCACCGCGCTGGCAATCAGCCTCGTCGCCGGTCCGGCAAAGGCGGAAGATGCCGGCATCATTGTCTACAACGCTCAGCACGAAAGCCTGACCAAGGCGTGGGCCGAAGGCTTCACCAAGGAAACGGGCATCAAGGTCACCGTGCGCAATGGCGGCGACAGCGACTTCTCCAACCAGATCGTCGCCGAGGGCGCTGCTTCGCCGGCCGACGTGTTCCTGACCGAAAACTCGCCGGCCATGGTGCTGGTCGAAAGCGCCGGCCTGTTCGCGCCGGTCGACGCCGACACGCTGGCGCAGGTTCCGCAGGACTATCAGCCGGCCAGCGGCAAATGGGTCGGCGTTGCCGCGCGCAGCACGGTCTTTGCCTACAACAAGACCAAGCTGACCGCCGACCAACTGCCCAAATCGATGCTGGACCTCGCCGATCCGAGCTGGAAGGGCCGTTGGGCCGCCTCCCCGTCAGGCGCCGATTTCCAGGCCATCGTCAGCGCCCTGCTCCAGCTCAAGGGCGAAGCCGCTACCGCCGACTGGCTGAAGGCGATGAAAACCAATTTCACCGCCTACAAGGGCAACAGCACGGTGATGAAGGCGGTCAATGCCGGCGAGATCGAAGGCGGCGTGATCTATCACTATTACTACTTCGGCGATCAGGCCAAGACCGGCGAAAACAGCAAAAATGTCGAGCTGCACTATTTCAAGAACCAGGATCCGGGCGCCTTCGTCTCGATCTCCGGCGGCGGCGTGCTGGCTTCGAGCAAGCATCCCAAGGAAGCCCAGGCCTTCCTGAAATGGCTGACCGGCAAGGGCGGCCAGGACGTGCTGAAAACCGGCGATTCCTTCGAGTACGCGGTCGGCAAGGGTGCGGACTCCAACCCGAAGCTGGTGCCGCTCGCCGATCTGCAGGCGCCGAAGGTCGACGCCACGACGCTGAACTCCAAGAAGGTCACCGACCTGATGACGGCGGCCGGCTTGCTTTAGTTGCCATTCCTCCTAAAAGGACAACCGACCACGCTCCCGCGGGAATTCGCCTTCCGCGGGAGTGATTTTGTTTTTCGAGATGGCATTCGTCGATGACGACACGCTGTGTTCCCGACCGCGATCGCGGTCCTTCAATTGCTGCCGCTGGACGGCAACGGCACGGCGTCTGACCTGATGCAGTCCGCGGTCGATTTCGCGCGTTCGGGCCTGCCTTCGGGCACAGGCCGAAGGGCCCGGCGACGCGCACCGCTTTGGCTGGTCCTCGCCGCCATCTTCGTTGCGCTGCTGGCGCTGGTGCCGCTCGCCTTCATCGTCTGGATCGCGGTGCAGACCGGCTGGGAAACCGTCGCGGCGCTGGTCTTCCGGCCGCGTGTCGGCGAGCTTCTGGTCAACACTGTCCTGCTGGTCGCGCTCTCGGTGCCGATCACCATCGTGCTGTCGGTTGCGCTTGCCTGGCTGACCGAGCGCAGCGACCTGCCGGGTGCCCGGCTCTGGTCCTGGCTGTGCGTGGCGCCGCTCGCCATCCCGGCTTTCGTGCACAGCTACGCCTGGATCACCATGGTGCCGGGACTGCACGGCCTGTGGGCCGGCGTGCTGGTTTCCGTTATCGCCTATTTCCCGTTCCTGTATCTGCCGGTGTCGGCGGCATTGCGCCGTCTCGATCCCGCCCTGGAAGACGCCGCCGCCGCACTCGGCCTTGGGCCCCGGCGCGTGTTCTGGCGGGTCGTGCTGCCGCAATTGCGGCTCGCCATCTGCGGCGGCTCGCTGCTGGTCGGGCTGCATCTGCTGGCCGAGTACGGCCTCTATGTTTTCATC
>NZ_RZOM01000780.1:0-2989 GCF_003999175.1 Mesorhizobium sp. M7A.F.Ca.ET.027.03.2.1
GTCGAATGGCTTCCCGTAAAATCGTAGTGGATCGTGTCGCCCTTGATCGTCATCTTGATGCGGATCGGGATCATGCCTTCGCCGGCACCGAGATCCCGGTCGATGTAGTCGACCGTCTCCCAAGTGCCGTCGGGCAGCTCCGCGAGACGCTTTCGCACCGCACGTTCGACGTAGTCCTGAACCTCCTCCATCCCGCGCATGACCTGGCCGCGTCCGTACTTCTTGACCAGCCGCAACAGTTCGCGCTCGGCGGCCTGCGTCGCCTGCGCCTGGGAATGGATGTCGCCAATGATCGATGCGGGATCGCGCGTGTTGGCCGCGATCATGTTGGCGACGTCGGAGCAGAAGCGGCCGCGCTGGAAAAGGCGCAACGGCGTGATCCGCAGGCCTTCGCGAAACATGTCGCGGGCGGTGACGTCGAAGGAACCCGGCACCGAGCCGCCAAGATCCGACCAGTGGCCGTTCGACTGTGAGAAGCCGATCAGTTTGTCTTCGTCGAAGATCGGCCGGACGAGCCGAACATCGCTGAAATGCGTACCGCCGGCATAGGGATCGTTGATTGCGTAGACGTCACCGGGTGCCATGTCGCCTTCGAAGACCCGGATCACCTCCTTGCACGTGTTGTGCAGTGTGCCGACATGGACCGCGATGTCGTAGTTGCCCTGGGCGACGGAGTTGCCATCGGCGTCGTGCAGGGCGTTCGAAAAGTCTCGGTTGTAGATGACGAAGGAATAGCAGGTGCGAAGCATCTGTTCGGCCATCTGGTCGACGGTGGTGATGAAGGAGTTCTTCAGCACCTCGAACGTTACCGGATCGAGGCCAGGGCTCGTTTCAATCAGCTTTGTCATGTCTCAGCCTTTCGTCACGATGAGAATGTTCAGGAAGCCGTCGACGGTCGCGCTCATTCCCGGCGGAACCACGGTGGTGGAATCGAACTGTTCGACGATGGCGGGTCCCGCAAAGGCAGCGCCGGCCCTGAGTTGGTCGCGTTCATAGACAGCCGCATCATGAGATACGCCGTCGAACCAGACGCCGCGGCGGCCGAGCGGCTCGGGCACATGAGGCAAGACTTCATGCCGCGGCATCTCGGCTTTCGGTACGATGCCGATCGCCTTGACCGCGATGCGGAAGATCGACACCGGCGCCTCTTCGCGGCGGTAGTTGAACTCGCGTTCGTGCTCGTTGTGGAATGCCTCTATCAGCGAGCAGATGCTCTCGATCCGCGCCGGGGCTGACACCGCGAGCGATCGCCACTGGCCCTGGTACATCATCTCGACCGTACGCTGCAGCGCCATGTCTTCGCGCGCCACGCCCTCATGGGTCAGGCGCTCAACGGCCTGTTCTTCCATCAGAACAAAGGCCGTCTGCATCTCGGCGGGCGAGACCGTCGAAGCATCGGCCATGAAGCTTTCGGAGAAATCATGCTGCACGTCGACGAGAAGGCAACCGAGCGCGGAGGTGACGCCAGGATTGGGCGGCACGATCACGGTTGGGATCGAAAGCTCCTTCGCCACGGCCGCTCCGTGCAAAGCGCCTGCACCGCCGAATGCGACGAGCGCAAAGTCTCGTGGGTCATAGCCCCGGCTGATGGAGAGAAGCCGCACGGCATTGCCCATATTGGCGTTGGCGACGGCGATGATCGCCTCGGCCGCTTGGTGGAGTTCCATACCGAAGGGTGTCGCCACAGTCTCCTGCACCGCCTGGGCGGCCAGGGCGGGGTCGAGGGTGATCTTGCCGCCCGCAAGGCTGGTGCCGAGACGGCCGAGCACGACATTGGCATCGGTGTTGGTGGCGGTGCGGTTGCCATTCTTGTAGCAGGCCGGGCCCGGAAAGGCGCCGGCGGACTGCGGTCCGTTGCGCAAGCTGCCGCCCTCGTCCTGCCATGCCAACGACCCGCCGCCCGCGCCGATGGTCAGCACCTCGATGGAGGGGAAGCGGATCGGATATCCGAATTCGATGTACCAGTCTTTTGTGATGCGCGACTCCCCGTTCCATGCGAGCGAGACGTCGGTGCTGGTGCCGCCCATGTCGAAGCCGATCGAGTTCGGGAAGCCACAGAGATTTCCGATGAAGCGGCTTGCGATCGCGCCGGCGGCGATGCCGGATCCCGCGAGCCGGGCCGAGAAATCCCTGACGCTCGCGGGCGTCATGACCCCGCCACCGCTGTGCAGCAACAGGAGATCTCGTTTGTATCCGGCGGCGGCAAGCTTTTCTCCGAGACGCGACACGTAATCGACGACGACCGGGGCGCAGACGGCGTTGGCCATGGTGGTGGAAAAACGTTCGTGCTCGAAGATTTCCGGCATCACCTCCGAGGAGATCGAGACCGGCAGATCCGGCATGGCCTCCTTCAGAATCTCACGCATGCGGCGCTCATTGGCGCCGTTGACATAGGAGTTCATGAAGCAGACGGCGATGGACTTGACCTGCCGTTTGACGAGAATTTCCGCGACGCGATGAGCGGCCTCTTCGTCCAGTGCTTCCAGGATCGTGCCCTCGGCACTGACCCGTTCGCGGACTGTCAGCCGGTCGCGGCGCGGGATATACGGCTTGGCGACATCCTTGTAGGTGTCCCAGAGGTCTTCCTTGTTGGCGCGGCGGATCTCGACAACATCACGGAAACCCTCGGTGCAGACCATTGCGGTGCGTGGCAGGCGGCGGGTGATCAGCGCATTGGTGGCGACCGTCGTACCATGAGAGAACAGCGTCACCTCCGAAAGATCGATGCGGCCCTGCTCCACGCCATTCATGATCGCCTGCATGGGATCGTCAGGCGTGGAGGCGGTCTTCTCGATGCGGATCGCGCCGCTGTCTTCGTCCATGATGCAGATGTCGGTGAAAGTCCCTCCGACATCGACGGCAACTCTTATTCTGCTCATGACAGTTCCTTCGCGGGATATTTGCGGGCAAGGCCCGGCTTTCGCCGCCCTTGCCGGGGCGGCGTCGCAATAGATTATGGAATTGACCCGGATTTCGCCGGGTCTAGTGC
>NZ_RZOM01000781.1:0-2988 GCF_003999175.1 Mesorhizobium sp. M7A.F.Ca.ET.027.03.2.1
GTACCGCAAAGGGCGGCACCAACCTGGATTTCGGTGGTTTCGGGCTGAAGGCGCTTGAGCCGAACCGCGTCACCGCACGTGAGATCGAGGCGGCCCGCCGCGCGATCACGCGTGAAATGAAGCGCGCTGGTCGCGTCTGGATCCGTATTTTCCCGGACGTGCCGGTCACTTCGAAGCCGACCGAAGTCCGCATGGGTAAGGGCAAGGGTGCGGTCGACTACTGGGCGGCGCGCGTCAAGCCGGGCCGTATCATGTTCGAGATCGACGGCGTCAATGAAGAAACCGCCCGTGAGGCACTGCGTCTCGGCGCGGCCAAGCTCTCGGTCAAGACGCGCTTCGTGCAGCGCATCGCAGAATAAGGACGGGCTGATCATGAAAGCCGAAGACATCCGGACCAAGACCCAGGACCAGTTGACCGACGACCTGGCCAGCCTGAAGAAGGAGCAGTTCAACCTGCGCTTCCAGAAGGCCACCGGCCAGCTCGAGAAGACCGCGCGCGTGAGACAGGTCCGTAAGGATATTGCGCGTATCAAGACCATCGCTGCGGAAAAGTCCGCGGCTAAGAAGGCTTAAGGACGAAAACCATGCCAAAGCGCATTCTGCAGGGCACCGTCGTCAGCGACAAGAACGAGAAGACGGTTGTCGTCAAGGTCGAACGGCGCTTCACGCATCCCGTGATGAAGAAGACCGTGCGCATGACCAAGAAGTACAAGGCGCACGACGAAAACAACGCCCACAAGGTTGGCGATCAGGTGTTCATCCAGGAATCGAAGCCGATTTCCAAGGACAAGCGCTGGATCGTCGTGTCTTCGGACCAAGCCTGACCTCGGGCGTAAACAACGAATTTTGGACAGACCGGGGAGGGGCTTTGAGCCCATCCCGTTAGAAGAGAAGAAGGCGGCCAGTCATGATTCAGATGCAAACAAACCTCGACGTCGCGGATAATTCCGGCGCCCGTCGTGTCATGTGCATCAAGGTGCTGGGCGGCTCGAAGCGGAAATACGCTTCCGTGGGCGACATCATCGTGGTGTCGATCAAGGAAGCCATTCCGCGCGGCCGCGTAAAGAAGGGCGATGTGATGAAGGCGGTCGTGGTTCGCACGGCCAAGGACATCCGCCGCCCGGACGGCAGCGTGATCCGTTTCGACAAGAACGCGGCCGTTCTCGTCGACAACAAGAAAGAGCCGATCGGCACGCGTATCTTCGGACCGGTTCCGCGCGAACTCCGCGCCAAGAACCACATGAAGATCATCTCGCTCGCGCCTGAAGTGCTGTAAGGAGCCGGACCAATGCAAAAGATTAGAAAAGGCGACAAGGTCGTCGTGCTGGCCGGCAAGGACAAGGGCCGTTCGGGCGAAGTCCTCTCGGTACAGCCGAAGGAAGACACCGCGCTGGTGCGCGGCGTCAACATGATCCGTCGTCACCAGAAGCAGTCCCAGTCCCAAGAGGGCGGGATCATCACCAAGGAAGCGCCGATCCAGCTGTCGAACATCGCGCTGGCCGACCCCAAGGATGGCAAGCCGACCCGCGTCGGCTTCATCTTCCAGAAGGACGGCAAGAAGGTGCGCGTCGCCAAGCGCTCGGGAGAAGTCATCAATGGCTAAGGCTCAATCCAAGCAGGCGACCGCGAACAACACGCCGCGCCTCAAGCAGGTCTACAACGAGACCATCCGCAAGGCGTTGCAGGAACAGTTCGGCTACGACAACGAGATGCAGGTTCCGCGCATCGACAAGATCGTGCTGAACATGGGCGTTGGCGAAGCGACCGCCGATTCGAAGAAGCCTTCGATCGCGGCCGAAGACCTGGCGATGATCGCCGGCCAGAAGGCCGTCGTCACCCGCGCCCGCAACTCGATCGCCGGCTTCAAGGTCCGCGAGAAGATGCCGATCGGCGCTAAGGTCACGCTGCGCAAGGAACGTATGTACGAGTTCCTCGACCGTCTCGTGAACATCGCACTGCCACGCGTCCGCGACTTCCGCGGGCTCAATCCGAAGAGCTTCGATGGCCGTGGCAACTACGCCATGGGCATCAAGGAACACATCGTGTTCCCGGAGATCAACTACGACAAGGTTGATCAGATCTGGGGCATGGACGTCATCGTTTGTACGACTGCGAAGACGGATGACGAAGCCAGGGCATTGCTCAAGGCTTTCAACTTCCCCTTCCGCCAGTAACGGCAGCGAGAAAAGGAAAAATCTGAAATGGCAAAGACCAGCTCAGTCGAGAAGAACAACAGGCGCCGCAAGCTTGCCGACCAGTACGGTCCCAAGCGCGCTGCCCTGAAGGCGATCATCATGGATCAGTCCAAGCCGATGGAAGAGCGTTTCCGCGCTCAGCTCAAGCTTGCCGCCATGCCGCGCAACTCGGCCAAGATCCGCATCCGCAACCGCTGCGAAGTCACCGGCCGTCCGCGCGCCTACTATCGCAAGCTCAAAGTATCGCGCATCGCGCTTCGTGATCTCGGCAATAACGGCCAGATCCCGGGCCTGGTCAAGTCGAGCTGGTAAGGAGGACATAACATGTCATTGAGCGATCCTCTCGGCGATATGCTGACCCGCATCCGCAACGCGTATGGCCGCAAGAAGTCGAGCGTTTCGACGCCGGCTTCGCGTCTGCGCACCCGCGTCCTCGACGTGCTGAAGGCTGAAGGCTATATCCGCGATTACAGCCAGACCGACTTCGACAACGGCAAGTCCGAAATCGAGATCGAGCTGAAGTATTTCGACGGCGCGCCGGTCGTGCGCGAAATCGCCCGCGTCTCGAAGCCAGGCCGCCGCGTCTATGTTTCGGCCAAGTCGATTCCGCAGGTCGCCAACGGCCTCGGCATCGCCATCCTTTCGACACCGAAGGGCGTGATGGCCGACCATGAAGCACGTGAACAGAACGTCGGCGGTGAGATCCTCTGCCAGATCTTCTGATCTGGCAGTTGACCGCAAAGTGGAATCCGGTCTTCGGATCGTTCCCGAAGACAGAGACCTGAAACAAGAG
>NZ_RZOM01000782.1:0-2988 GCF_003999175.1 Mesorhizobium sp. M7A.F.Ca.ET.027.03.2.1
CGCGTGCGCTGCAACAGATTGCCGCCGACGGTGGCGGCGTTGCGAAGCTGCGCCGAAGCACCCGACAGCAGCGCCTCGGCCACCGCCGGATAGGATTTGGCGAACGCCGCGTCATGGGCGAGATCGGCATTGCGGACCAGCGCGCCGATGCGCAGGCCGCCATCGTCCTGCCGTTCGATGCGGTTGAGCTCCGGCAGCCGGGAATGTCGACGATACGCTCGGGACTGGTGATGCCGCCTTTCATCAGGTCGAGCAGATTGGTGCCGCCGGCGAGATAGGCCGAACCCGGCTCGGCTGCCGCGGCGATGGCGTCGGGGATGGTGGCGGGCCTGACGTAATCGAAATCTCTCATGCCGCGGTCCTCCGGTCGGCTTTGACAAGCTGTTGCTGGGCTTCCAGGACGGCCTCGACGATGCCGCCATAGGCCGCGCATCGGCATATGTTGCCGCTCAGCCCCTCACGGATGCGTTCGGGATCGTCGCCGGCCTGTGCCTCGGCGATCAGGCCGAGCGTGCTCATGATCTGGCCGGGTGTGCAGAACCCGCACTGGAAGCCGTCATGGGCGATGAAGGCGGCCTGCACCGGATGCAGTTCCTCGCCGTGGGCGACGCCTTCGATGGTCAAGACTTGGGCGCCGTCATGACTGACCGCCAGCGCCAGGCATGAGTTGATGCGCTTGCCGTCGACCAGCACCGTGCAGGCGCCGCACTGGCCGCGGTCGCACCCCTTCTTGGTGCCGGTGAGATCGAGCCGCTCGCGCAGCAGGTCGAGCAGGGTTACGCGTGGATCGACCTCCAGTTCGTGTCGGTGGCCGTTGATGGTGAGGGTGATGGGAAGGCTGGTCATGGGCGTCTGGCTCCAGTTGCTTGACGCGGATGGGATTGAACTGGTGCCTTGCCGCGGAAGGGCAAGGTAACCGTTCGGTCAGGTCTTGACGGCGAAATCGGAGATGGCAGCGGATCTCCCGCGAGACAGGCGGGCAGGGGAGATGTCGGCTTGCGTGTTCGAAAGACGTGACATACCGGTTCCCCTGATTATATGATAAAGGTGCTCCACTAAAACGGAGGCGCCTCCGTTTAATACGTGGTGGCTGAACCGGCCGGGTTCAAGCCCCCTGACACGATGTGGAGAAAAAATTGGCCAGCGAGCCGTCCGCCATTGCTGAACAGAAGGCCGAGGCTGTAGACGCAAAGCCGTTGCGCGCCGATGCGCGGCGCAACCGCGACCGGCTGGTCGAGGTGGCGGTGTCGGTCTTTGCCGAGCGCGGCATCGATGGCTCGCTGGAGGAGATCGCGCGCCGCGCCGGCGTCGGCATCGGCACGCTCTACCGGCATTTCCCGACGCGCGAGCATCTGGTCGAGGTGGTCTATCGCCGCGAGGTGGAGGCGCTGTGCGCGGCCGCCGGCGAGCTTGCCCAGAAACATCCGTCCGATGTCGCGCTGGAACAGTGGATGCAGCGCTTCGTCGACTACATCGCAACCAAGCGCGGCCTGGCGACCAGCCTGCGCATCGTGCTCACCACCAATTCGACGCTGTTTTCCGACACGTTCGGCCGGGTGTCGCAAGCCTTGCGACAGCTGGTCGAAGCGGCGGTGGCCGACGGCACCATCCGCGGCGACGTCGACGCTTCCGACGTGCTGCACGCGCTGGGCGGCATCTACTCAGCGCCCGACACCCCCGAATGGCGCGACCGCTCCCGCCGGCTGGTCAAGCTGTTGATGGACGGGTTGCGGTTCGGGGCTGCAAAGGCACAATGAGGCGACGAGATTCCGCCCGTGCAAAACCACACCTGTCGATAAATTGAGGGGACCCAATGTATGTAGGCCGTTCCTACAAAATAGTGGATTTCGCGCTGTGGTCGCGGCGCAGCGTCATCTACATGGTGGTGGTGAGTGGACTGGCCGTGGCGGCCTACCGTCTTCCAGGCATCGCCGGGTTTTCGGTGCCATGGTCGGTGGTGCTGGTGCTTGGTACCACCGTGTCACTCGTTGCCGGGTTCAAGAATTCGCAGGTGTTCACCCGCAGCAGCGACGCGCTGCAGGCTTTTACGCAAATTACGGCCAGCAGCCGGTTGTGGTCCAATTTCTGCAGGGATTTCCTCGACGCGCCGACGGCCAGACAGCTCATCTATCGCCACATCGCCTGGATGACGGCGTTGCGTTTTTCCCTGCGCCGGCCAATGCCATGGGAATCCATGGCGCGGGCCGCCAATATCGAATACCGGCGGCGCTACCGCATCCATGAGGATGCGAGCTCGATCGCCGACGAATTGCGTCCGCTGCTCGCCGAACAGGCCGAGGACGTCCTGAAATCGCCCCAGCCGGCGATCGCCCTGCTCGAACGGCAATCTGGCCAGGTCAATGCGCTGTTCAAGGACACAAAGCTCCCTCCTCAGATCTATGGCGAACTGACCAAGCTGATCCGCGACTTCCATGACCAGCAGGCGCGCTGCGATCGCATCAAGAACAATCCCTATCCTCGGCAATACGCCATCGTCAGTTCGATGTTCGTGATGATCTTCTGCACGCTGTTGCCGTTCGGGGTCGTTCCCGTCTTTGCCGATATGGGCAAATTGGGTGGGGCGCTCGGGTCGATCGCGATCTGGTTGACGATCCCGTTCAGCACGCTGCTGGGCTGGGCCTACATGTCCCTCGACCAGGTCGGCGAAAGCAGCGCCAACCCGTTCGAGGGCAACGCCAACGACGTCCCGATCTCGCAGATATGCCGCGACATCGAGATCGAGTTGCGCAGCGGGCTCGGCGAGGCCGATCTTCCCAAGCCCCTGCTGCCGGTCAACGACATCGCGACCTAGGCAGGATCAAGACGAAGGCGCGGACCCGAAGGTCCCCTTCATCGTGCTGCTGGCGGAGGCCGCTCAAACGTCGAGGCAGACCTTGCCGAAATGCTTTTGCGTTTCGTAATGCGCGAAGGCGGTGGCGATGTCCTGCAGCGGAAAATGGCGGTCTATGACGGGCTTCAGCCTGATAG
>NZ_RZOM01000783.1:0-2985 GCF_003999175.1 Mesorhizobium sp. M7A.F.Ca.ET.027.03.2.1
TTCAAGCTCGACTCCACGGAACTGCCGTCGAACGACGACACCGACTACGAGACCGGCAATCTCGGCCACCGTCCGCGCGTCAAGGGCGGCTACTTCCCGGTGCCGCCGATCGACAGCGCGCAGGACATGCGCTCGGAAATGCTGACCGTGCTCGCCGAGATGGGCGTGCGGGTCGAAAAGCACCACCATGAGGTGGCGGCGGCCCAGCACGAACTCGGCATCAAGTTCGACGCACTGGTACGTAACGCCGACAAGATGCTGATCTACAAATATGTCGTGCACCAGGTCGCCAATGCCTACGGCAAGACAGCGACCTTCATGCCGAAGCCGATCTTCGGCGACA
Organism: Mesorhizobium sp. M7A.F.Ca.ET.027.03.2.1; assembly: GCF_003999175.1. Taxonomy (NCBI): domain Bacteria; kingdom Pseudomonadati; phylum Pseudomonadota; class Alphaproteobacteria; order Hyphomicrobiales; family Phyllobacteriaceae; genus Mesorhizobium; species Mesorhizobium sp. M7A.F.Ca.ET.027.03.2.1. The sequence goes on from NZ_RZOM01000783.1 coordinate 344, forward strand.
ACGGCTCGGGCATGCACGTCCACATGTCGATCTGGAAGAACGGCAAGCCGACCTTCGCCGGCAATGAATATGCCGGTCTGTCGGAAAGCTGCCTGTTCTTCATCGGCGGCGTCATCAAGCATGCCAAGGCGATCAACGCCTTCACCAACCCGCTGACCAATTCCTACAAGCGCCTGGTGCCGGGTTACGAAGCGCCGGTTCTGCTCGCCTATTCGGCGCGCAACCGCTCGGCGTCCTGCCGTATCCCGTTCGGCTCGTCGCCGAAGGCCAAGCGCGTCGAGGTCCGCTTCCCCGATCCGGGCGCGAACCCCTACCTCGCCTTCTCCGCGCTGCTGATGGCCGGCCTCGACGGTATCAAGAACAAGATCCATCCCGGCCAGCCGATGGACAAGGATCTCTACGACCTGCCGCCGAAGGAACTGAAGAAGATCCCGACCGTCTGCGGCTCGCTGCGCGAAGCCCTGCAAAGCCTCGACAAGGACCGCGGCTTCCTGAAGGCTGGCGGCGTCTTCGACGACGACCAGATCGACAGCTACATCGAGCTGAAGATGGCCGAAGTGATGCGCTTCGAAATGACCCCGCATCCGGTCGAATACGACATGTACTACTCCGTCTGAGGCTTCAATCTCAGCCTAAGATACTCCATAATAACCAAGCCCTTGAAAGACTTCCCTCTTTCAAGGGCTTTTTGCTGCGCTCCAATAGGAATTGCCAGCCGATCGGCATGTCTCGCCTGCGCGGCAGCCGCGCATGGACAGCCGGATCCGCCTTTCGTCTTCGACGATCATACGATGGCCGGATTCTTGGACCTACTGGTCCATAGGAGCGGCCGGCTTGAGCGTCGGTCCGGTGACTTCAATCACTACTCGGCGATGTCCAGTGAAGATCAAGGCGGCCGGTCGGTCGCCAACGTTGGAGCCAGGAGCGAGCGGAGCACTGTCTCAGGCTACAGTGACCGCTCGTCCGGCGCCCACGCCAATGCCGCCGTTCAGAAAACCCCGCCCGTCCGAACAGCATTGCGTGACGTAACCCCAAGGCCTGCGAATACGCATGCCGTAGCGTGATCTGTCAACGCTGCAAGCCGGGCCGCGAATGACCGATTCTGCTGTATGAACAGATGCTTATGGAAGGTCCATTGCCCCAGATAAGGGCTGGAAAAGGCGCTTTTCCGGGCTTTATAGGGAGTGATCGCCGGAGGCTCACATGGCTGCGGCCAGAACTTCCGGGCGATTTGCGACCGCGTGAATTCCCTGACTTTTTCTGGGTATGTTTTACCAGGAATGCCGTCAGCCGGGTAACGGCCAAAAAAGAACCCCGGCGCGAAACGCCGGGGTCATCTTGTCATGCAGCCCGAAACGCTTACGCGGCGGCCGAAACCTGAGCGCTTGCCGGAACCGAGGCGATCGTCTTCAGGATCTGCGAGGCGATCTGGTAGGGGTCGCCCTGCGAGTTCGGACGGCGGTCTTCCAGATAACCCTTGTAGTCGCTCTTGATGAAGGAATGCGGCACGCGGATCGAGGCGCCACGGTCGGCAATGCCATAGCTGAACCGGTTCCACGGCGCGGTCTCGTGCTTGCCGGTCAAACGCTTGTCGTTGTCCGGGCCGTAGACGGCGATGTGATCCATCAGGTTCTTGTCGAAGGCAGCCATCAGCGCTTCGAAATAGGCCTTGCCGCCGACTTCGCGCATATAGGCGGTCGAGAAATTGGCGTGCATGCCCGAGCCGTTCCAGTCGGTGTCGCCGAGCGGCTTGCAATGGTATTCAATGTCGATGCCGTACTTCTCGGTCAGGCGCTGCATCAAATAGCGGGCCATCCACATCTGGTCGGCGGCTTTCTTGGAGCCCTTGCCGAAAATCTGGAATTCCCACTGGCCCTTGGCCACTTCGGCGTTGATGCCTTCGTGGTTGATGCCGGCGGCGAGGCAGAGGTCGAGATGCTCCTCGACGATCTGGCGCGCGACGGAGCCGACATTGGAATAGCCGACGCCGGTGTAGTACGGACCCTGGGGTGCGGGATAGCCGCTCTCGGGGAAGCCGAGCGGCCGGCCGTCCTTGTAGAAGAAATATTCCTGCTCGAAGCCGAACCAGGCGCCCTCGTCATCGAGGATGGTGGCGCGCTTGTTGGAGGCATGCGGCGTGACGCCATCGGGCATCATGACTTCGCACATGACCAGCACGCCGTTGGTGCGGGCGGGATCCGGATAGACCGCAACCGGCTTCAGCACGCAATCAGAGCTGTGCCCTTCGGCCTGCTGGGTCGAGGAACCATCGAAGCCCCACAGCGGCAACTGCTCGAGATCAGGGAATTCGGCGAATTCCTTGATCTGCGTCTTGCCGCGAAGGTTGGGGACCGGGGTATATCCATCGAGCCAGATATACTCGAGCTTGTATTTCGTCATTCTAGCCTCTCGTTGCTTGATCACCGAACACTGAACGGCGTCGACATGCGTCTGCCGTCAGCAGCCGGCCTGCCGCATTCTTAAAATGCAATTCGTGTGCCATTCTTGGTGTGAAGGGTGCGGCAAAATTGACCCGGTACCCACTCGAAATCGGTGATCCGCCTAAGCGATGCGTTCCGATCAATCACAGTCGTTCTTTGCACAAATAGTATGCACTTGCTGATCTTTTCATAGGCATATTG
>NZ_RZOM01000784.1:0-2983 GCF_003999175.1 Mesorhizobium sp. M7A.F.Ca.ET.027.03.2.1
GGCCGACATTCTCGGCATCGACCTGCCGGAAAACCGCGATTACGAAACCGTCGCCGGTTATGTGCTATCGCACATGCATCATCTGCCGGCGACCGGCGAATGCGTCGACGCGCAGGGCTGGCGCTTCGAGGTGGTCGATCTCGACGGCCGCCGCATCGACAAGCTGATCGCCACCCGCCTGCCCGGCGCCCACCGCGAGGCGGTGCGCTGACATGTTCGAATGTCAGCTCTTGACCGGTTAGCTGACGCCGCCCTCTGCCAGAGATCGAGCTGGTTTCAACAAACCGAAGAAGCCAATGATGCGCGTTATCCGTTTCTGCTCCTCATCCAGAAAAGCGATGTCCAGGCCCTCGGGCAAAGACGAACCGTCAGGCATCACAAACTTCCACGCGAAGCGCGCAACGCCGTGATGAACATCCACGTTGCTGGTCCGCAGAATGCATGCACCCGGATACTTGCTCTGAATTCCTGCAATGTGGGCTAGAAGTTCTTCGGCACCAACGGCGTGAACGGTTGGATCGGTATACGTCGCGCCATCGCTCAAGATCGATAACAGCGACGCCCGCCGCTTCTCGGCGTTTTCGGTGGACCACGATGCACAATACTTATCGATGAGATGCGTCAAAGGCATGCTACTTCCCTGTCGCCAGAAATTGCGAGAGCGCGGCGAAATCATCGTGCAGGTGGCCCGCCGCTATGGCCCGTTTGAATATCGCATCATAACCATCGACTATTGAACGGTCGATTTCGCGGAACTGCATCAACTCCAATAGATGCTGCATTGCGCCGTGGTGCGCCGAGATCGACGAGAGCGTTTCGTTATCGCTGGCAAATCGGCCAGCGCTCGTCCGCTTGATGAGGTCGGTCACCAGGCCGTCAATGACCGGCGCCGTCGCGGACCACTGCCGCGCCAGTTCACCGAGTTCGATCTCTTCGGCCTGCGACACGGCGATCGCATGGAGCGTCCCGAACAGAGCGCCCCACATGAGAGCCAGTAGTGCGCTATCGAGCCCGTTCGCACGCCCTGGTTCTTCGCCAACATGCTGAACATTGCCACCCAAAGCGCGAAACACATCGCGGTTCGTGTCGAAAGCCGCCCTTGGCCCGGCAAGCAGGATGGTTCCGGCGTCCGTGCCGATATAATCCGGCGTCGCCATGATCGCGCCATCAAGGTAGCTTGCGCCGTGCTCCCTATACCATTCAGCGGCTTCCCGTGCGCCATTTGGCGTCCCGGAAGTCAACTCCACGATCAGCTTGCCGCGAATGGCTGAGGCGATGGCGTCACTGTGGAGAAGCGCTTTTGTCGCCTCATAGTCGCTGACATTCACAATGATGATCTCGCCTGCGTTCACGGCTTCCTCCACGGAGGACGCGACGATTGCGCCCAGCCTGGCGAGTGGATCGGTCTTCTGTCTGGTTCTGTTCCAGACAGTCGTCGGATATCCAGACTGAAGCAGGCTGCCGGCGAGCGCCGAGCCCATACGGCCCGTTCCAATAACCGTGATTGAAAGCTTCATTCCACACTCCATATCAATTGGCGGCGTCAGACCGCGTTTTGCTGTGATCGTCTTGAGAGGTATGTCAAAACGAGCGGCGCGCGATACGCACCCGGGCGTAAGTGGTCACCAGAAGGTAAGGAACGCGCGATGAACAATTCCGCGGACAATGGCTTTGCAGCGGCCGTCAGGATGGTCGAAGGAAAGTGGAAAGTAGATATCCTTTGCGAGCTCGGAACGGCGTCGCGCAGATTTGGTCGATTGAAGCAGGCGCTCTCTGGCATCAGTGAAAAGATGCTGGCGCAACAATTGCGAGAACTGGAGGCGGACGGCCTTGTCGACCGCAAGGTCTTTTCCGTGGTTCCAGCGAAGGTAGTCTATTCGCTGACAGAACGCGGCGCGGCGCTCAACGCAGCAGCAGGTTCACTATGTCTGTGGGCCGAGCAATTCGGCCTGCCCGGCTGCACTCAGATTACCAATGGCGTACATATGGATGCCCTCTGATGCATATCGCCCAAAGCGACCTCGGTTTGGGCGCCCATCGCGAGGCGGTGCGCTGACGCCCGACGCAATTGCGGCATTCGCTCTATCGTTCCCAGAAGGGCTTGGCGATCTCTCCCTCGACCTGCTGTATCGTCAGGCCGATATCGTCGATCAGATGCGGATTGTCCTTCGACATCTGCCTGAGTTGCCAGCGAAAGCGTATCCGTTCGCGCCAGATCCGATCGTGCCAACTCGCTATGATGCTTCGCAGGGTCTTCAGGAGCCGGCGCGATGCCGGCCGCACGGGCGTTCCCGCTCGCGCTGCACAACGCTGGGCTGATGCAAGTGTATTGGTCATGGCAACCTCCATATGGTTTGAGGGCCTGGGGCTCTCGATGAGGTTGAATTCTGCGCGATACGGACGGCGCCGTAATTAAGCCCTCCCAAATAGTTCTCAAAACTTCCAAACGAGCTAGAGCAGTTCACCGGCTCACGGAACCGGCAAACTACTCTAACCCTTTGTTTTGACGCAATTCCGAACAGAAAACCGCTTCACACTTTTCCTGGAATTGCTCTATAGATGCGCCTATGCAGGGATCGCGTTTTGCCTTTGGTCCGTTCGTGCTTGATCCGGGTGCGGGAACGCTGCTTCGGAACGACGTCCCCGTTGCCGTTGGCTATCGCGGGCTGAGCCTGCTTGCAGCACTCGTCGGGCGGCCCGGTGAAATCTTGGGGAAGGCCGAGTTGATGGACGCTGCATGGCCGGGCACGGCCGTGGAGGAAGGCAACCTCACCGTCCAGATCGCGCAGTTGCGCAAGCTGCTTGGTCCTGTCGGCGAGAACGGCGAATGGATATCCACCGTTCCGCGCGTCGGCTACCGTTTCACGGGGGCCGTCGAACAGCTCGGCGAGGCCAAGCGAAAACCCTTGCCGCTGCCCGACAAACCATCGATAGCCGTGCTGCCCTTCGTCAATTTCAGCAACGATCCCGAGCAGGATTCCTT
>NZ_RZOM01000785.1:0-2980 GCF_003999175.1 Mesorhizobium sp. M7A.F.Ca.ET.027.03.2.1
CCGTTCGGCATCCAATGTGCGCGCCGCCTTCACCAAGGCCGGCGGCGCGATGGGCGAAACGGGCTCGGTGTCGTTCATGTGGGACCGTGCCGGCGAGATCTACTATCCGGCATCGGCCGGCAGCGCCGACAAGATCATGGATGCGGCGATCGAAGCCGGCGCCGACGATGTCGAATCCGACGAGGAAGGCCACACCATCTATTGCGGCTTTGAGAACATGGGCGAAGTGTCGAAGGCGCTGGAAGGCGCACTCGGCGAGGCTGAATCGGTCAAGCCGATCTGGCGGCCGCAAAACAACGTTCCGGTCGACGAGGAGCGGGCACAGTCGCTGATGAAGCTGGTCGCCACGCTCGAGGATGACGACGACGTGCAGAGCGTCTACGCCAACTTCGAAGTCGACGACGAGACCATGGCCAAGCTCAGCGCGGCATGAGCGAAGCTCAGTCCGAAATGAGCGGAGCTATACCCGCCACGAGCGAAAAGCCGTTGCCGGTCATCCGCATCACCTATTGCACGCAGTGTCAGTGGCTGCTGCGCGCCGGCTGGATGGCGCAGGAGCTGCTGTTGACCTTCGGCACGGACCTTGGCGAAGTGACGCTGGTGCCCGGCACCGGCGGCATCTTCACCATTTCCTGCAATGACGTGCTTGTCTGGGATCGCAAGCGCGACGGCGGCTTTCCGGACGCGGCCAAACTGAAGCAACTGGTCCGCGATGTCATTGATCCGGACCGCGACCTCGGCCATTCCGATCGGAAGACAAAGGCATAGGGGTCGCGAGCGCTGCCGTCACTTGCGTCGCCACGCACCGACGGCGGCGCCAATCGCAATACCCACGGCAACGCCCATCGGCAGATCATCCAGAGCGGTGCCGATCGCGGCACCGACACCAACTCCGATGGCCATGCCGAAGGCCATATTTGCGTAGTCCTTCATCGGTCGCTCCATCCATCGTCGTCAACGCGCGGCGAACCAGAAAGATGCCAGCGCGGCTATGCCGCTGATGGTGCGGACATGATTCCACATCACCCATTCATTGAGGTAGCGCGACCACACGGTTGCACCGTTGCCGCTTGCCGGATTGACGGCGGCGAGCGCATTGTTCAGCGGGACGTTGAAGATCATCGTCACCACCGCGATGCCGATGAGATAGAGCAGGCTGCCGGCAATCAGCCAGAGCGAGCCCGGCTGGCTCCAGCCGATCGCCGCACCGATGGCGACAACAATGCAGACGAGCGCCGTGCCGAACAGCGCCGTCATGAACAGCGGCGTCACCGCTGTGACGTTGATGGAATTCATCGCGGCAATGCCGCTTGCGGCTGGCAGGCGGGCGAGGCCCGGCATGACGAAGCTGGAGAAAGCAAAGAAGACGCCACCGACGACGCCTGTGCCGATTGCGGCGATGAGGATGAGGGTGGGGAGAAGCTTCGCGATCATGTCAGTTGCTCCAGATGCCGGTTGCGGTGGTTTGCGTTGCGTAGGCGGAGAAGTCTCTTGGCTGGCGACCAAGCACGCGCTGGACGCCGTCGGTGAGCGACTCGTTGCGGCCGTCGAGCACCTGGGTGAACAGCTCATTGAGCAGCCAACCGAATTCGGGTGGTAGGTCCTGCGACGCGACAGCGGCAGTGAATTCGTCATGCGAGATCCTGACAAAGCGGATGTCGCGTCCGGCCGCCTTGGCAATCTCGGCGACCGCGTCTGCGAAGCTCAGCAGCCGCGGCCCGGTCAACTCATAGAGCTGGCCGACATGGCCTGGCTCCGTCAGCACGGCAAAGGCGGCGTCGGCGATGTCGTCGGCATCGACAAAGGGCTCGCCTACATTGCCGATCGGCAACGCCACTTCGCCTTCAGCCAGGGACTCGGTGAAGAAGCCTTCGCTGAAGTTCTGCGAGAACCAAGCGCAGCGCAGGATGGTCCAGTCGGCGCCCGAGGCCTTCAGCATCTCTTCGGCGCGCTGGGCTTCCGTTTCGCCGCGCCCCGACAGCAGCACCAGTCGGGTGACACCGTTTTGCACCGCGAGCCTGGCGAAGGCGTCGACGGTTTCAGCGGCGCCCGGCACGGCGATGTCGGGATAGTAGCTGATGTAGACGGCGCTGACGCCTTGCATTGCCGGTCCCCAGGTCGCTGGGACTTCCCAGTCGAAGCGCGGTGTACCGGAGCGCGAGCCGATCCGCACCGGCAGGTCGTGCGCCGTCAGCCGCTCGGCCAGACGGCGGCCAGTCTTGCCGGTGCCGCCGAGGATCAGAATTGGTTTGGTTGTCGTGTCAGTCATAACCGTTTCCTCTATTTAAAATATGAATAATCCTCACATTTGCAAAATGTGATAAACCCTCGTATTTTGCGAGTCAAGCGATTTTGCTGGCATTGGAGTCAGTCATGGAAGACACGGCCGCGCCGGTTTCCGCGCGGGAGCAGATTGCTTCGCCGCGCCGGGCGCCGAGCCAGCAGCGCAGCCGCGAGCGGGTCGAGCGCATGCTGACTGCCGCCTCAGCGCTGATCGCCGAGCAAGGCAGCGACGCCATGCGCATGGGGGAGGTGGCGGAGCGCGCTGGAGTGTCGATCGGGTCGCTCTACCAGTTCTTTCCGGACAAGCGGGCGATCATCTGGGCGCTGGCCGAGCGCTACACCGCCGAAAGCCAGTCCTGCATTTCGGCAGCACTGGCTGGTGTCAGGGACGCCGAAGGCCTGCAGTCCGCGTTTTCAGAGTTGGTCGACATCTATTACCGGCTGTTCCTGGCCGAACCGGTGATGCGCGACATCTGGTCGGGCACGCAAGCCGACAAGGCGCTGCGCCAACTCGAACTCGCCGACAGCCGCGCCAACGCCGAATTCCTCACCGCGGTGCTGAAACGGCTGCGGCCGGCGGCCGATCCGGCGACACTGGAAAGCACGGCGTTTCTGGTCTGGCAGATGGGTGAGGCCGCCATGCGGCTGGCGATCTCGGTTGAGCGCCAGGAGGGCGACAGGCTGGTCGCCGCCTATA
>NZ_RZOM01000786.1:0-2979 GCF_003999175.1 Mesorhizobium sp. M7A.F.Ca.ET.027.03.2.1
CCTTCGATCACCGTCACACGCGGGTCGCCGCCGATATCAGGATGCATCTGGCCATGACCGACATCGACCGCGGTGACATGGGCCACGCCGCGCTCGAGCAACACCTGGGTGAAGCCGCCGGTCGAGGCGCCGATGTCGAGCGCTTCACAGCCGGCAGGGTCGAGGCCGAAATGATCGAGCCCACCGATCAGCTTGAGTGCCGCGCGCGACACATAGCCTTGCGCCGGATCATCGATGGCAACAAGGCATTGCGGCAAAACGCTCTGGCCGGGCTTGCGCGCAATGACGCCGTCGACGGTCACCGTGCCACGCTCGACCGCGTCGCGGGCACGTGAGCGGCTGGCAAACAGCCCGCGCTGGACGAGCAGGTCGTCGAGCCGCTGGCGTGCGCTGGCTGGCAGAGGGGAATTCATCGGCCTTCATGGCGAAAGCCGATGACGATGGCAAGAGCACCGGCCGGAAGCATCTCGTCTCACGTTCCCATCATCACGCCCAGCACATTGGACCGCGGCGATGGTGAGGCGTTCCGTCACGCCGACCATCCCTATGAATATCTATCCGTTGCGCCGGTTGAGACGGATGACCGCCGAAGCATGAGGTCTCGTCGCCTGCCGATAAGTGCCTAAAATCTAGAAAGCCTCATGATTTCTTAACCAATTTTCATCGCATTTGCTTGAGGACTTCAATGTTATGACCGCGACGACCGGAAAACCCGGATGAAGAGGCGGCAACCTTGGAAATGGCCAGCGATATCGTCTACAAGGTTCTTGACCGGATTTCCGGCGCCGGCCTGCTGGCGACCGGACTTCTTTTGCTGACTGCTTTGGTCAGCGCCCTGGTCGCCTACTGGCGCACGGTCGAGAAAAAGAGCTGGAAAGAGTTCTTCGAGTTCGCAGTCCCGCATGAGGTCATCACGCATCCTTCGGCGAAAGCCGACCTTTTGTTCTGGGTGACGCGGAAGGCGCTGATGCCATTCCTCATGCTGCCCGCCGGCGTCGTCTTCGTCAGCGCCGTCGGCTATGCGACGAACTGGTTGCTCTCCACGCTGCTGGCAATCCAGCCGCCCCTGATCGAAGGACCGGCAGGGCCGGTGACGGTGACGATCTTCACCATCACCATGCTGCTTGCGTACGACATCTCGTACTATCTCTACCACGTCGCCCAGCACCGCTACCCGGTGCTCTGGGAACTGCACAAGGTCCACCATTCGGCCGAGGTGATGGTTGGCATCACCAAGGATCGCGTCCACCCGCTCGACGAATTGATGAACCGGGCCTGGGACGGCGTCATTCCGGGCATCTGCTTCGGCATCTGGTCGCTGGTGTCGCTCAACCTCGTTGAGCTGACGGTCTTCGGGGTCAACGTCTACATCATACGCAACATCCTGATGATGGATTTCGTCAGGCACACGCATTTCAAGATCTCGTTCGGGCCGTTGAACAATCTGATCCTGTGCCCGCACTGGCATCAGTTGCACCACAGCACCGACCCGCGCCATTACGACAAGAACTTCGGGCTGCTCTTCTCGTTCTGGGATCGGCTCTTCGGAACTCTGTGCGTTCCGCGACCCGACGAGGACTTCAAGTTCGGTTTGATCGAACGCAACGTGCGCGACTACCAGTCGCTCGCAGGCCTCTATGTCATGCCGCTGAAGCGGATGTGGCGGCAGATCGCCAGACATTTCCGCACCGACAAGCCCGAGCCACAGCAATCGCCGCAAAGGGGGAAGCCATGAACGGACCCGCCGTGTTCCGGATGCCGCGAACGCACCGGATCGAAATTGCGACCTCGCCAGCGCGACTGGCAGAAATCGCGCCCGCCTGGGCAGCGCTCTGGCAACGCGCCGGCGGCCTCGTTTTCCAGCATCCCGACTGGATCTCGGCCTGGTGGCACACCACACCGCATCAGGACCGTCGCGGTCTCAGGATCGGCCTGGTCTGGAGCGGCGAGCGTCTCGAGGCCGTCATTGCGCTCGCGACCTTCTGGCGCTCGGGCATCCGTATGCTGGAGTGGGCGGCGAAGGATCACTGCGACTATGGCGATGTCCTGCTTGCTCCCGATGCCGAGCCACAGATCCTGCCGCAACTCTGGCAGCATATTCTCGATGATGGCGGCTTCGATCTTGCCTACCTCAATCGTCTGTTGCCCGATGCCCGATTCCGGACCCTGCTCGGTCCCGCCGCCCCAGGGCAGGGCAATATCTTGCAGCCAAGCCACCGCAGCGAGGTCAGCTATCGAGTTTCCGGCGCCGGGCAACGCGGCGCACAATGGTTTGAAAGCCAGTCGAAGAAAACCCGGCAAAACTATCGCCGTGGCTACAAATTCATGGAGGAAGGCGGCGCGCTGCGTTTCCGGCTGATGGATGCGCACGAAGCCCGCGAGCCGGTGCTGGAGCGCGTCGCCGCGCTGAAGCGGTTGTGGCTTGCAAAACACGGCCGCGTTTCGGACCTTTTCGACGAAGGCTCCCCCGCGCTGGCGGCACTGATCTCCGTTCTGGCCAAGCTCGGATTGCTGCGCATCTTCGTGCTCGAACGCGAAGACGAGATCATCGCCATCTCGATCAATTTCGAGCAGCATGGAACGATGATGGCTTTCGTCACCACCTATGATCCGGCCTTCGAACGGGCCTCGCCGGGCATGGTCTTGATGATGGATTACATCCAGTGGTCGTTTGACCGGGGCTTGACCACGATCGATTTTCTCTGCGGCGGCGAGGATTTCAAGCGCCGCTTTGCGACGCATTCGGTGATCTTGTCGTCGGTGGTGGGTGGACGAAACCTGCGCGGACGCCTAGCCGCCCTGGCAGACCGCGCCCGCCACGCGGCGCAATCCTGGCGCCCCGAGAAATCGGCGCAGCAAGCGGAGCTGGTTGCGGCGGAGTAGCATCGCCGACGCTTTTTAGATCGCCTGCACAGCTGCAAGCGCGAAACGATCGGGCAATCCCGATCAAGGCTTGCTGTCTTCAGCTCAGAATACGGT
>NZ_RZOM01000787.1:0-2977 GCF_003999175.1 Mesorhizobium sp. M7A.F.Ca.ET.027.03.2.1
GGACAGGCCCTCACGGTCGATCGCCTTTCCGGCCGTCTCCAGCATTTCGGCCGAGATATCGAGGCCGTAGAAGCGGGCATCGGGATAGCGGCGGGCAGCCAGGATGATGTTGCGGCCGGTGCCGCAGCCGAGCTCCAGCACGGTACCACCGACAGGCACGTCGAGCCCCGAGATCATTAGGTCGCGGCCGAGCAGGTAGTATTTGCGGGTCAGGTCATAGATGTGGCGCTGCCAGCGGTAGACGCCGTCCATCAATTCGGCATGGTTTGCCTTGAATTCGGGGCTGGCCGGCAGCTCGGTGGTGTTCATGCCGCACGCTTCACATAGAGGTGGAAGCCGCCATAGATGGCCGAGCGGTCGCGGGCCGAAAATTCGCGCGAAGCCTCGTCCTGATAGCCCCACTGGTCGAGCAGCGAGCTGGAGACCCGGCCGGGCAGCAGGCTGGGTTCGGCGGCGGTGCGGAAGATGACGCGGGCGCCGGCTGACGCGGTGCGGGTGATCTCCGCCCAGAGCGCGTTGAGCTGATCATCGGTCATCCAGTCCTGTGCGTCGAGCAGGACGAAGCGGTCGACGGAGCCTGCATCCTTGCCGGCGAGGAATTCGATCAGATTGGCATGGTGGATGGCGACGCGGCCGACATTGCCGCGGATGGTCTCGTAATTCTGTTTTTCGAGATAGGCGGGCAGGGCGGCCTCGCCGGGGTTCGGATAGCGCCGGGCGAAGGCCTGCCAGGCGAAGTAGTTGTTCTGCAACGGAAAATCGCAAGCGAGCTTTTCCAGCCGGGCTTTCAGCACGCTGGCCATGGTGCCGTCGCCAGAAGTGATCAGCGAATCGTACTGCGCCGGCGGGATGCCGAGGCCGAATAGCGAGGCCTTGCGCGACGTCGCCCATTTCAAAAGCTTCTTGTCGAAGACCGGCGCCAGCTCCTCGTTGAAGAAGCGGCGCTGCTCGCTGATGTTTTTGGCCTGCATGATGGCGGCTGGATTGACGCCGAAGAACTTTGCCGTGCGATGGCCCATGGCGATGAACAGGCCGAGCAGGCCGGTCTGGTAAAAATTGCGGTCGAACACAGTGATGCGCCTGACACCGCGCCAGTTGCGGCGCTCCCAGTAGTGACGGCTGACAGGATCGAGATGCGGCGCGATGAAACGGTCATACGCTTTCGAATTGTGGCTGGTGTCGGCGGCGCCGAAGAAGCGGAACAGGTCGCCCTGCGATGGCAGGCGGCGCACCGCCTCCAGCTTCATGCGGTTCAGCGCGATGTGCGCGGTGTTGAGGTCGACGGCGTCGACCCGGGCCGGCGAGCGCGTGAGGTAGGCCAGAATGTTGCAGCCGCCGGAGGCGATGGTGACGACGCGGTGGCCCTGGCCAAGCTGCATCGCCTCCATGTCGACATCGGGGTCTTCCCAGATCTGGGGGTAGACGAGGCCGGAGAACAGGAAGGCGAACAGCCGCTCCGAAATGCCGGCCTTCGACAGCGGGCGGTTCTGGTAGACGGCCTTTCCAACTTCCTTGCCGCGGCGAAAAACCAGATCTGCGGAAACGTCCGTCATGGCAAGATGATTCCCCATTTGCTTTGCCGCAAGCGGGTAGCGCAGGGGCATGACAGCCCGGTGACAGCCTGTTGACGCCTTCTTACAGCTTGCCGAAGCCCCCCGGCGTCGGCGTCGTCAGGATGACGGCGTCGCCGGCCTGAAGCACGGTCTGGTCGCAGGCTTTCAGCACGTCGATCGCACCGTCCTTGCGGCGGACCTTGGTCGAGCCGACCTCGCCATCGCCACCACCGTCCAGCCCTTGCGGCGGGCGGTTGCGGTGCGAGGACAGGATCGCGCATTCCATCTTTTCGAGGAAGCGGATGGTGCGCCTGGTGCCGTCGCCGGCGCTCCATTTGCCTTTGCCGCCGGATCCTTCCCGAATGTGGAAATCCTCGAGCAGAACGGGAAAGCGCAGCTCCAGCACTTCGGGATCGGTGAGGCGCGAATTGGTCATGTGGGTGTGGACGCCGGAGGTGCCGGCAAAGCCGCGGCCAGAATTCATCTGGCCGGCCGGCGAGCCGGAGCAGATCGTCTCATAGTACTGGTAGATCTTGTTGCCGAAGGTCAGGTTGTTCATCGTGCCTTGCGCGTTGGCCATGGCGCCCATGGCGCCGAACAGCGCGTTGGTGACATGCTGCGAGGTCTCGACATTGCCGGCGACGACCGCGGCGGGGTAGGCGGGTTTCAGCATGCAGCCATCGGGAATGATGATGTTGATTGGCCGCAGGCACCCGGCATTCATCGGGATCATGTCCTCGACCATGACGCGGAAGGCATAGAGCACGGCGGCTCGGGCGACCGGTTCCGGCGCGTTGAAATTATTCTTCATCACCGGCGAGGTGCCGGTGAAGTCGACGGTCGCCTCGCGCTTTTGCCGGTCGACCGTGATCTTCACCTTGATGATTTGGCCGGTGTCGGTCGGGTACTCATACTCAGAACTGTCGGGCAGCCGCTCCAGCACGCGGCGCACGCTTTCGGCCGCATTGTCCTGGACATGGCCCATATAGGCCTCGACGACATCGAGGCCGAAATGCGCGACCATCTTGCGCAGTTCCGCGACGCCCTTTTCGTTGGCGGCGATCTGCGCCTTGAGGTCGGCGATGTTCTGGTGCGGATTGCGGGCTGGATAGCGGTGGTCGGTGAGCAGCGTTTCCAGCTCCTTCTCGCGGAATTTTCCGCGGTCGACGATGCGGAAATTGTCGAACAGCACGCCTTCCTCGTCGACCGTGGTGGCGAGCGGCGTCATCGAGCCGGGTGCCGTGCCGCCGATATCGGCATGATGGCCGCGCGAGGCGGCCCAGAACAGGATTTCCTCCCCCCTCGAGGGGGAGGTGGCGGCGAAGCCGCCGGAGGGGGTCGGATCGACCGGGTTCGACGCTCTTGCGGTGCCTTCTGAGAGGACCCCACCCGGCCGCTGCGCGGCCACCCTCCCCTCGAGGGGG
>NZ_RZOM01000788.1:0-2977 GCF_003999175.1 Mesorhizobium sp. M7A.F.Ca.ET.027.03.2.1
GAAAACATAGAGGAAAAGCGCCAGCAGCGCGGCACCGGCCAGCCAGAAGAAGATCTGCCGGCGAAAGGTCGCGGACGCGGCGATGTCGGCGGCCGCGGCCTCGATCGCTGCCGCTTCTGTCTCAGATGTCCGGAGTGGAGCCTTCGCCATAGCCGCTCATGTGCCTCAGCCAAGTCACGAGATAGGCTGCGGCCGAAGCCACGGTCAAGACCCCGGACAGCAATATGAGGGCTGACCTCAGCGGGTCGAGGTGAACGGCAAGGGCAAGTTCTCCCAGCACAAGCGCGGCCAGCACGATCTGGATCGCGGTGTTGGCCTTCGACACGAACAACGGTTTCATCTCGACCGGATGGGTCATGACGGCGGACAACACCACCGCGCAGACGATCAATGCGTCGCGCGACACCATGATGACGACAAGCCACAGCGGCAATTGCCCGATGAAGCTCATGACCACGAACACCGAAACCAGCAGCAGCTTGTCGGCCACCGGGTCGAGATACGCGCCGAGCGTGGACTGCTGGTTGAAACGGCGGGCGATGAACCCGTCTACGCCGTCGGAAATGCCGGCGACGAGGAACCCGGCAAAAGCCCAGTCCCAGCGCGCCTGCAGCATCGCCAGCACCACCGCCGGCACCAGGATAAGGCGCAGGATGGTGATCAGGTTTGGGATGGTCAAATGCTTGGCACCTCCTCTTGGTCGGAGATAGATGATGAAGATAGCGGGTGGCAACAAGAGAGAAGCTGCCGATCTCCCGCACGGGAGAGCGGCTTTCAGCTTGGCTTTCGCCAATCACGAGCGCCTATATGCGCGCCCTGTCCACGGTTTTATGGGCCGAAATGGCCGTTATCCTTGCGGACAGAAACCGTTCATGCGAAGAGCCCGCGACAAGGAAAATTGTTGAACGGGCACCCGAAATGAGCAAGCGCGACGTGAACAAGCGCAAGAACGGGCTCACCTATGCCGAGGCCGGTGTCGATATCGACGCGGGCAATCTCATGGTCGAGAAGATCAAGCCGCTGGTGCGTGCGACGCGCCGGCCGGGCGCCGACGGCGAGATCGGCGGTTTCGGAGGCCTGTTCGACCTCAAGGCCGCGGGCTTTACCGACCCGGTGCTGGTGGCGGCCAATGACGGCGTCGGCACCAAGCTCAAGATCGCCATCGATGCCGGCAAGCACGACACGATTGGCATCGACCTCGTCGCCATGTGCGTCAACGACATCGTCGTGCAAGGTGCCGAACCGCTGTTCTTCCTCGACTATTTCGCCACCGGCAAGCTCGATCCCGACCAGGGTGCCGCGATCGTCGGCGGCATTGCCGAGGGCTGCCGCCAGGCCGGCTGCGCGCTGATCGGCGGCGAGACGGCCGAGATGCCCGGCATGTATCATGGCAATGACTACGACCTCGCCGGCTTTGCGGTGGGCGCCGCCGAACGCGGCCAATTGCTGCCCACCGACGATATTGTCGAAGGCGACGTGCTGCTGGGCCTGGCTTCCTCCGGCTTGCACTCGAACGGATATTCGCTGGTGCGCCGCATCGTCGCCGTCAGCGGTCTGTCGTGGAGCGATCCGGCGCCGTTCAACGACGAGGCCACTCTGGCCGAGGCGCTGCTCGAGCCGACCCGCATCTACGTGAAGTCGATTCTCAAGGCGATCCGCAACACGCATGGTATCAAGGCGCTCGCCCACATCACCGGCGGCGGGTTCCCGGAAAACATCCCGCGCGTGCTGCCCAAGGATTTTTCGGCCGAACTCGACCTCGAAGCGATCGACGTTCCTGCCGTGTTTTCGTGGCTGGCCAAGATCGGCGGCGTGGCGCCGGAAGAGATGATGCGCACCTTCAATTGCGGCATCGGCATGATTCTGGCAGTCGCATCCGGTCAGGCAGCACAGGTCGCCGCCGTGCTGCAGGAGGCCGGCGAGACGGTGACGCCGATCGGCCGCATCGTGCCGCGCCGCGACGCCGGCGTCATCTATCGGGGCTCGATCGGCCTATGAACGCGCAGAGGAAACGCACCGTCGTCCTGATCTCGGGGCGCGGCTCCAACATGACCGCGCTGATTGCCGCGGCCAGCGACCCGGCGTTCCCGGCCGAGATCGTCGGTGTCATTTCCGACAAGGCGGACGCCGCCGGGCTCGGCATCGCCAGAGCGCGCGGCATCGCCACGCAGGTCGTCTCGCGTGCCGACCATGGCAGCAAGCAGGCGCATGACGCCGCAATAGACGCGGCGCTCGCGGCCTTCAACGCCGAGATCGTGGCGCTGGCCGGCTATATGCGCATCCTCACCCCCGGCTTCGTCCAGAGATGGCAGGGCCGCATGATCAACATCCACCCTGCCCTGCTGCCGGCGTTCAAGGGGCTCGACACCCATGTGCGCGCACTGGCCGCCGGCATCCGCATCCATGGCTGCACCGTGCACTTCGTCACCTCCGAGATGGATGACGGCCCCATCATCGCACAGGCGGCCGTGCCGGTGATGGTCGGCGACACCGCCGATACATTGGCGGCCCGCGTGCTGAAGGCCGAGCACCGGCTCTATCCGCTTGCATTGGGACTGGTTGCCGAAGGCAAGGCGCGCATGGAGGCCGGCCGCACCGTGCTTGCCCACTTTGCCGACGATGCCGACAACGGCACTTCGGTGGTGATGGCCCCCGACCCGCTGCGCGAGGAAACCGACCTCGAGCATCTGGCGCGCATCACGCCGTGAGGCGAGAGCGTGACGATGAAACAGCTTCTCCTGCTTCGTCACGCCAAATCCAGCTGGGACGACCCTGGCCTTGATGATTTCGATCGGCCTTTGGCCGAACGCGGAGTGAAGGCGGCGCGCTCGATCGGGCGCGAGCTTGCGGCGCGCGGCTGGCTGCCGGACCTGGCGCTGGTGTCGCCGGCGCTGCGCACCCGCGACACCTGGCGGCTGGTGGCGGCGGAGCTGCCCGTCCAGCCCCGGATCGCATTCATCAAGGCGCTGTACGATGC
>NZ_RZOM01000789.1:0-2973 GCF_003999175.1 Mesorhizobium sp. M7A.F.Ca.ET.027.03.2.1
CCTACGAGCAGTGGCTGGCCGAAGGCGAGAAGACAGCGCCGCAGCGCGCCAACGAGCTTGCCCGCCGCTGGCTGGAAAGCTACGAGGCGCCGCATCTCGATCCGAGCATCGACGAAGCGTTGAAGGACTTCATCGCCAAGAAGAAGGGGTCGATGCCCGACGCCTTCACTTGAAAGGAGCCCGAATCAGGCGGGGCTAAAGTCGCCAACATCATCCACAAGGAAGTCTGGCGGAGCGCGTTCTCCGATCCGGTCAAGAAGGGATGACTGCCGCGGGGCGCCGGGTTGAGGACATCGCGACCGTGCTTTCGGCCAATGGCCTAATCCTGCGCGGCGGCTTCAAGTGCGGAGCGAGCGAAACCCCGTTTGCCGACCTCTCAGGTGCTCCCGTCAAATCCGTCTTGCTGGTCGGGCAGGCGGGTGCAGCGCCTTGGCCGCATTTCCTGCGCTGGTTCGACAAGCAATCGCAGACCATCGCCAATCCGCTCGATACGTGGTCGCGCGAAGTGATCGGCGCCGTGGCCGAGGTATTCGGCGCACGGGCGATTTCTCCGTCGGACAAGCCCTATCTGCCGTTCCAGCAATGGGCGATGCGGGCGGAGGGACTGAAGCCGTCGCCGCTCGGCATCCTCATGCATCCGCAATACGGGCTATGGCATGCCTATCGCGGTGCGCTGCTGTTCGAGGACGAGCTTCCGATTCAAGCCGGCGAAGCGGCGCCTCACCTTTGCGATAGCTGCGTCGAGAAACCCTGCCTGAAATCCTGCCCGGTCGACGCCTATTCCGAGCAAGGATTCGCTTATCAATCCTGCCTGGCGCATGTGCGTGAAGCCGGCGGCTCGCCTTGCCGCAGCGGCGGCTGCCTTGATCGCAATTCGTGCCCCTATGGCACGGAGTATCGCTATCCGCCGGAGGTTCAGGCCTTCCACATGGCGAGCTTCGCACGAGCCACCAACTGATCCATTCCAATTGCGTGGTGCTCGTTCGCTTCGCGCATCTTGACGGCAGTTAGACACAAGTCTATTCATCAAGTCATCAGATGACTTGATGAATAGACCGATGCAACCTGCTATCCGAACCAATCTCACCGACAGCGCCACCGAGAGCCTGCGTGCCGAGATCGTCAGCGGCCGCTGGGGCGTCGGCGAGCGTATCCCCAACGAGGCAGCCCTGACCGACCTTCTGTCGGTCAGCCGCGGCACGGTGCGCGAGGCGGTGCGGGTGCTGGTCTCGCAGGGATTGCTGGATACGCGCCAGGGCTCGGGCACCTATGTGCGCTCCGCCGTCGATACCTCTGCCGCGCTCGACCGGGTCAAGCGCAGCGGCTTGCGCGATCAGTGGGAGGCGCGGGCAGCGCTGGACCTCGAGGCCGCACGGCTCGCTGCCTTGCGCCACACGCCAGCCGATCTCGAGCGGATGCGGCAACTGCTTGCCGAACGCGGCACCGTCGCGGACGGCGGAAGCGATGCCTTCATCCGGCGCGATCTCGCTTTCCACAAATCCGTCGTCGCGGCGTCCGGCAACAGGGCGATGATGGAGCTCTACGACTTCTTCACCGCTGCCATCACCGAGACCATCCATGCCACCATCGACGGCGATCTGCCCGAACCGGACCACCAGGCGCATGCGGCAATCGTCGACGCCATTGCCGCGAGCGATCCAGAGCGCGCGGTTGCCGCCGTCCGCGCCTTTATGGCGCCGGTGCTTGCCCAACTTGAAAGACTGCTTTCGCAATGAACCAGAGTTTTCGTCAGCCTGACCCGAAGGCCGAGGTCATGGAGGGTCTGGAACTCATCGACGCGGAAGTCGACAGCCTTCCCGTACCGCAGCCGCCTGAACTGCGCAGCCGTGCCGCGCGCATCGTGCTTGGCGCGAGCCTTGTGCTGATCGCCTTCAGTCTGCGGCCGCTGTTTTCGAGCCTGTCGGTGCTGTTGCCCGAGGTGATGCAGGCAACCGGGCTGTCGACGACGGGCGCCAGCCTGCTGACGACGCTGCCCGTCCTGTGCCTCGGCCTGTTCGCGCCCTTCGCACCAAGGCTTGCGCAGCGCTATGGAGCCGAGCGCACTTTGCTCGGGGCGCTCGCCTTGCTGGTGCTGGGAACCGGCCTGCGCTGGTTCGGTACGGTTCCCCTGCTGTTTGTCGCCACCTTCCTGGCCGGCGGCGCCATTGCCATCGGCAATGTGCTGCTGCCAGGCCTGGTGAAGCGCGATTTCGCCGACAGGGCCGCCGTCATGACCGGGCTCTACACTATGGCGCTCTGCGCCGGTTCGGCCGCCGCGGCGGGCTTCACGCTGCCGATCGAGCATTTTGTCACCGGTTCATGGTCCGGGGCACTCGCTGCCTGGGCGGTGCCCACACTAGTCGTGCTTTTGATCTGGATTCCGCAGGCGCTGGGCAGCCGCCGGCAGGTCAGTCATCGCGGCTTTCGCGTCGTCGGGCTTTGGCGCGATCGCCTGGCCTGGCAGGTGACGCTGTTCATGGGGCTGCAGTCGGCGCTTGCCTATTGCATCTTCGGCTGGCTGGCGCCGATCCTGCGCGAGCGTGGCTTCGATGCGGCCACCGCTGGCGCCATGGTTTCGGTGTCAGTGATGGCGCAGGTCATCACCTGCCTCGCCGTGCCATCCTTTGCGATGCGGCTGAAGGACCAGCGCGGCATCAATGTGGCGCTCGTCGCCACCGCGGTGGTCGCGCTGCTCGGCATTCTCTTTGCGCCGACCTCGACGATGCTGTTCTGGGCGGTCCTGCAAGGCATCGGGCAGGGGGGCCTTATCGCGGCTGCCATGAGCTTGATCGTGCTGCGTTCGCCGGATTCGCATATCGCCGCGCATCTTTCAGGCATGGCGCAAGGCGTCGGCTATGTGCTGGCGGCCTTCGGCCCGTTGCTGGTGGGCCTGATCCGCGACTGGACCGGCAGTTTTTCCGGGACGGCGTTCCTGTTCGTCGCGCTCGGGCTTGGCGTAGCCATCATGGGGCT
>NZ_RZOM01000078.1:0-10828 GCF_003999175.1 Mesorhizobium sp. M7A.F.Ca.ET.027.03.2.1
GAGATGGCCCATCAGCCCGAGGAAAAACGGCAAATCCGCCTTCTCGACGCGCTTCTCATAGAGCGTCAGGATGTAGGAGCCGCTGGAGGTGTGCAGCAGAAAGTTCGAGTTCTCGGTGCCTTCGGCGATGCCCTTGTAGGACAGGAGATCGCCGACCGGATAGTGCTTCAGGAATGCGCCGAGTTCGCCTTCCGCAACGTCGGTGTATACCGCCATGTGGCTTACGCGGCTCCATTGACGAAGGCCATGTCGGCCCGCGTCAGTTCGACATCGCGCAATACCCGCATGACCGGAAAATCCTCCGTTTCCGTGGCCGTGATGGCCAGGTCGATCGTGACATCGAAGCGTTGCCGGAACGCGTCGATGATCTCGTCGACGATGATTTCGGGCGCCGATGCGCCGGCCGACAGGCCAAGCGTCGAGATGTTGCCGATGTCATTCCACGGAATCTCGGCGGCGCGCTGCACGAGAAGCGACATGGTGGCGCCTGCACGCTCCGCGACTTCGACAAGTCGTCGCGAATTGGAGGAATTCGGCGCGCCGACGATCAGATAGAGATCGGCACCCGGCGCGGTGTCCTTGACTGCTTCCTGGCGGTTGGTGGTGGCATAGCAGATCGATTCCGCCGCTGGTGCCTGCAGCGCCGGAAAGCGATCCTGCAAGGCGCGGATGATGCCGGCGGTGTCCTCGACAGACAATGTGGTCTGGGTAACGAAGCCGAGCGCCTGCGGATCGGCGGGCGAGAGCTTTGCGGCATCGGCTTCGGTTTCGATCAGCGTCACCGCTCCGTCCGGCAGTTGGCCCATGGTGCCGATCACTTCGGGATGACCGGCGTGACCAATCAACAGCACATGGCGGCCGAGCCGCTGATGGCGCATCGCCTGCTTGTGGACCTTCGACACCAGCGGGCAGGTGGCATCGAGATAGAAGAGATTGCGCGCCTTCGCATCCGCCGGCACCGATTTCGGCACGCCATGCGCCGAGAACACGACGGGCGACTGCCGATGTTCGGCCGGTATCTCGGAGAGTTCCTCGATGAAGACGGCGCCAAGGCTTTGCAGCCCCTCGACGACGTAGCGGTTGTGCACGATCTCATGGCGGACATAGACCGGCGCGCCATATTTCTTCAGCGCCAGCACGACGATCTGGATGGCACGGTCGACACCGGCGCAGAAACCGCGCGGCTGGCAGAGCCGGATCGTCAGAGGTGGTTTAGTGGTTGTCTGAAGCATTAAATCCGGGCCGGTTGATCAAAGCCGAAATGAAGTGCGCACCCCTGCCCTGTCAAGGGCATCGGTTGAAAGGGGGCATCAGCCGCGTTCATTCGTCTTTCGCGGGACGGCGAAGCCGCAGGATGAGCACGGCTGCGAGCGCCGCGGCAAGCCCGTACCAAGTCATCGCATATTGGAGATGGCTGTTCGGGAGATCGATGATGGTGACGCCGCCAACCGGCAAGCCGCCTGGGTTTGGCGTCTTGTCTGCGTCGATGAAGATCGGCACCAGCGCGGCGCCCGCCGGCAGACCGGCGCTTGCAGCCATCACGTC
The DNA here is from genome assembly GCF_003999175.1 of Mesorhizobium sp. M7A.F.Ca.ET.027.03.2.1. Lineage (NCBI taxonomy): Bacteria > Pseudomonadati > Pseudomonadota > Alphaproteobacteria > Hyphomicrobiales > Phyllobacteriaceae > Mesorhizobium > Mesorhizobium sp. M7A.F.Ca.ET.027.03.2.1. Next base: position 1,546 of record NZ_RZOM01000078.1, read on the forward strand.
GCGGTCCTTCCAGTAGAAGATGTTCTTCGCCACGTCGTTGTCGGGAAGCATCATCGACGGCTTGCCCGGCAGCGGGTTGCGGGCCAGCCCCGTGACCGTCACTCTGCCAGCCACCTGTCCCTTGGCGCGCTTGGCGGCATCCTTCAGATCGTAAGGCACGAAGCCCCGATTGATCAGGACGAAGCGGCCGTCGTCGAGCGCCAGCGGCGTGTAGACATTGAAGCCGGCATCACCTTCCCAGGTCGCGTAGAAATGGCGTTCGCCTTGATGCAGGAACGTGCCGGTGACGGTGACAGGCGTATAATCGACATCCCCGGTGGCGGCGAACTCTTTCTCGACCGCAACCAACGGCAACGGCGCCGAATGGGTGCGCTGGTCGATGGTCTGCAGAAGGCCTTCCTTCCAATACAGGCGCTGCATCTGCCAGGTGCCGAGCACCAGCAGGATCAGGAACAGCACAAGGCCAAGGCCGAGCAGCAATGCCGATCGCGGCCGCGAACGACCGTCAGTTCTAAGGGAAGCCTCGCTCATTCGCCGCGATCCAGCCGGCCCTCGGCCGCTTGGTTGCGGTATTGCAGCGTCAGCAGCACGCCCTTGATCAGCCGCAGCGCCGTCAAGCACAGCACAACAGCCAGCGGAATCCAGACCAGCAGATGCAGCCAGAGCGGCGGGCTGAGCGTGACTTCTACCCAGAGCGCCAGGCCGACGATGATAAAGCCGATGATCAGGATCACGAACACCGCCGGCCCGTCGCCGGCATCAGCGTAGGAATAATCGAGGCCGCAATTGACGCATCGCTTGCCGACGGTGAGGAAGCCGGAAAATAGCCGCCCCTCGCCGCAGCGCGGGCAACGGCCATGCAGGCCGGCCGAGATCGGATCGATCGGCGGCCAGATCGCCCTATCTTCACTCTTGGAAGAGTCGTCGCTCATTGCTTACCGCTCGATTTCAGATCGACCGGCAACCAGTTCATATTGCCACTCATTGCCTACCGCTCGATCTCGATCGGTGTGCCATCGGCCACCATCGCCCAGATTTCGTCCATATCGGAGTCCGTAACCGCAATGCAGCCGTCGGTCCAGTCGACCAATTGAAGCAGCCAGCCCCACCAGCCATAACCGTTTGGCTGGCCGTGGATCATGATCATGCCGCCCGCGTCGACATTGCGCGCCCTGGCGGCCGCCAGATCGTCGGTGTTGGGGTACGAAATATGGATCGATCTGTGCGCGATGCTGTTCGGGTTGCGCCAGTCGAGGACATAGTTCCCCTCGGGCGTGCGTTGATCGCCCTCCTGGTGCTTATGCCCGACAGGATCGCCGCCGAGTGCGATGCCGTAGCTGCGCAGGATCTTGCCGTCGCCGATGAGTTCCAGCCGGCGTTCGGCTTTGTGGACACGCACCAGATCCACCTTCTCGCCGGCAAAGGCCGGGAGTGCCGCGATCATCAATGCGCAAATGGCCCGGAAAATTGTCAGCCGCGTTGGCTATCGATCAGCGATCATTGCGCCAAAAAGAGAAGGCGGCCACATTGCCGCGGCCGCCCCTCCCCAAACGGAAATTCCTCAGGCCAGGATCAGTGGCCCTCGATCACCGCGCCGACCGATCCCCAGACGTAGATCGAGGCGAACAGGAACAGCCAGACCACGTCGACGAAGTGCCAGTACCAGGCGGCCGCCTCGAAGCCGAAATGTTGCTTGGGGGTGAAATCACCCTTCATCGCCCGGATCAGGCAGACCAACAGGAAGATGGTGCCGATGATGACGTGGAAACCGTGGAAGCCGGTCGCCATGAAGAAAGTGGCGCCATAGATGGAATCCTTGAAGGCGAACGGAGCATGCATGTACTCGTAAGCCTGCACCATGGTGAACAGCATGCCGAGGCCAACAGTCAGCACCAGGCCGTTGATCAGCCCCTTGCGATCGCCATGGATGAGCGAATGGTGCGCCCAGGTCACCGTGGTGCCGGACAGCAGCAGGATGACGGTGTTGTAGAGCGGCAAATGGAAGGGGTCGAGAACTTCCATGCCCTTCGGCGGCCAGACACCACCGGTAAACGCGGTGCGGGCATATTGCTGGACTTCGCTCGGAAACAGGCTGGCATCGAAATAGGCCCAGAACCAGGCAACGAAGAACATTACCTCCGAGGCGATGAACATGATCATGCCGTAGCGCAGATGCAGCGACACGACACGCGTGTGATGGCCCTCATGCGCCTCCTTGATCGTGTCCGACCACCAGGCGAACATGGTGTAGAGGATGATCACGAGACCGATGAAGAACAGCCACGGATTGGCGATGTTGAAGCCGAAGATCGGGAACGAGCCGCCCTTCAGGTATTCCATCAGGCAGACGCCGCCAAAGGCGGCGACAAGTGCGCCTACCGACCCCAGGAAAGGCCACGGGCTCGGGTCAACGAGGTGATAGTCATGCTGTGGTTTTGCGTGCGCGTCTGCCATATCAACCCCCGAGATTTGCTTCGGTATTCGAAATTGTCTTGCTATTGCCCTTGGCCGGCTCCGAGGAGGCGACCGGCTTGGCCTTCTCGACCGGGAACATCGTATAGGACAGCGTGATCGTCTTCACGTCCTTCAGTTCCGGCACATTGACGATGTCGGGGTCCACGTAGAACAGGACCGGCATGTCCAGTGTCTCGCCGGGCTTCAGCGTCGTGTCGGTGAAGCAGAAGCACTCGACCTTGTTGAAATAGGGACCCGCCAGTTCAGGCTGCACGTTGAAGGTGGCGCGGCCGGTCACGGGACGATCGAACTTGTTGGTCGCCTGATAGTGCGCCTGCACGGTCTCGCCGATCTTCATCGTCATCGAGCGCTGGACCGGCTGGAACTCCCACGGCACGCCAGCGATGTTGGCATCGAAGCGGACGGTGATCTCGCGATCGAGCACGCGGCCGGCATACTGCTTCTCGGCACGTTGCGTCGTGCCGCCATAGCCGGTCGCCTGGCAAAACATCTTATAGAGCGGGACCGCGGCATAGGCCATGCCGATCATGCCGGTAAAAAAGGCGAGGCAGACAGCCGCGACGATGACGTTGCCGTTCTTGCCAGCCGCTTTTTTGGAGGTCTCGACGCTCATCACATCGTGCCCAGATTGTGGCCGAACTTCACGATCGTCGCGATGTAGAAAATGACCACCAGCAGCGCCAGCGCCACACCGATGGCGATAGAACGGCTGCGCTGCGCCTTCTTCTGACGCTCGGTCAACGTGACGGTCTCGAGCTTTTCCTCGATCATGGTCATGCTCCACCCATGGCAAGCGCGCGTTCGACAACGCTGTCGGCCAGATAGGCAGCGAAGATGGCGAAGAGATAAAGCAGCGAATAGGCGAACAGGGCCTTGGCCGGTTTCATGACGCGGTCATCGTCGGCCATGCCAAGCACTTTCCACGCGTACCAGACAAAACCGACTCCCAGAAGCAGGGCGGCCACGCCATAGAACGGCGTGGTGTAGCCAAGCAGCCACGGCAGCACGCCGACCGGGGCCAGCACCAGCGCATAGGCGAAGATCTGGCGGCGGGTCGAAGCGTGGCCGGCGACGTTGGGCATCATCGGAATGCCGGCCTTGGCATAGTCCTCGGACTTGAACAGCGCCAGCGCCCAGAAATGCGGCGGCGTCCACAGGAAGATGATCAGGAACAAGACAATGCTTTCGAGGCTGACTGTCCCGGTCACCGCGGCCCAGCCGATCACGGGCGGAATGGCACCGGCGGCCCCGCCGATGACGATGTTCTGCGGCGTCCAGCGCTTCAGCCACATCGTGTAGACGACGGCGTAGAAAAAGATGGTGAAGGCGAGCAGCGTCGCCGCCAGCCAGTTGACCAGCACGCCGAGCGTCATCACAGACAGCACCGACAGCACCAGCCCGAAGGTCAGGGCTTCGTGCGGCTGGATGCGACCGGCGGGGACTGGGCGGTTGGCGGTCCTGGTCATCACGGCATCGATGTCGGCATCGTACCACATGTTGAGCGCGCCGGAGGCACCAGCACCTATTGCAATAGCCAGGATGGCGATCACCGCCAGCAGAGGGTTGATGGTCACGGGTGCGGCGACAAGGCCGACAAAGGCGGTGAACACCACCAGCGACATGACGCGCGGCTTCAGCAGCGCGAAGAAATCGCCCGCCGTCGCTTCCGACATGCGAAAGCCCGCTTCGTCAATCAATGGGTCGTCGACAAGGGCCATGCGTACTTAAGTCCATCATCCGTTGGCCAAAACCGCCGGCGGACCGGCGGTTTCGTATTCGAGCGGGCAGCCGCCTTACTTGATTTTCGGCAGCTGTTCCCACTGGTGGAAGGGCGGCGGCGAAGGCAGCTGCCATTCGAGCGTCGTTGCGCCCTCGCCCCATGGGTTGGCGCCGGCGATCCGCTTCTTCTGGAAGGCCTCGAACACACCATAGAGGAAGATCAGGACGCCGATGGCCGAGATATACGAGCCGATGGACGACACATAATTCCAGCCGGCGAACGCATCGGGGTAGTCGATGGTGCGGCGCGGCATGCCGGCGAGACCGAGGAAGTGCTGCGGGAAGAAGATCAGGTTCACGCCGACGAAGGTGACCCAGAAATGCGTGTTGGCGATGACGGGCGAATACATGTAGCCGGTCATCTTCGGGAACCAGTAGTACCAGCCGGCGAAGATGGCGAACACCGCGCCCAGTGACAGCACGTAGTGGAAGTGGGCAATGACGAAATAGGTGTCATGCAACGAGCGGTCGAGGCCGGCATTGGCCAGCTGGACGCCGGTGACGCCGCCGATGGTGAACAGGAAGATGAAGCCCAGCGCCCACAGCATCGGCGTCTTGAACGAAATCGACCCGCCCCACATCGTCGCGATCCAGGAGAAGATCTTCACGCCTGTCGGCACCGCGATGACCATGGTGGCGAAGACGAAATAGCGCTGCGTGTCGAGCGACAGGCCGGTCGTGTACATGTGGTGCGCCCACACGATGAAGCCGACGGCGCCGATCGCCACCATGGCATAGGCCATGCCGAGATAGCCGAACACCGGCTTCCTCGAGAAGGTCGAGATGACGTGACTGATGATGCCGAAGCCCGGCAGGATCAGGATGTACACTTCAGGGTGACCGAAGAACCAGAACAGGTGCTGGAACAGGATCGGGTCGCCGCCGCCGTCGGGCGCAAAGAAGGTGGTACCGAAATTGCGGTCGGTGAGCAGCATGGTGATGCCGCCGGCCAGGACCGGCAACGACAGCAGGAGCAGGAAGGCGGTGATCAGCACCGACCAGGCAAACAGCGGCATCTTGTGCAGCGTCATGCCAGGCGCGCGCATGTTGAAGATCGTGGTGATGAAGTTGATGGCGCCGAGGATCGACGACGCACCGGCAATGTGGATCGACAGGATCGCCAGATCCATGGCCGGCCCGGGCTGGCCCGAGGTCGAAAGCGGCGGATAGAGCGTCCAGCCGCCACCGACGCCAAAGGCGCCCGGCGCGCTCGGCACGAACATCGAGGTGAGAAGCAGGATGAAGGCCGGCGGCAGCAGCCAGAAGGAGATGTTGTTCATGCGCGGGAACGCCATGTCGGGCGCGCCGATCATGATCGGAACCATCCAGTTGGCGAAGCCGCCGATCAGCGCCGGCATGACCATGAAGAAGATCATGATCAGGGCGTGCGCGGTGGCGAAGGCATTGTACATGCTCTTGCCGCCGTCGATCGCGGCGTCACCGTTCATGCCGTAGACCATCTGCGCCAGACCGCTGAAGATCTGGATGCCAGGCTCCTGCAACTCCATGCGGATGGCGACAGACAAGGCACCGCCGATGATGCCGGCCATGATCGCGAAGATCAGGTAGAGCGTGCCGATGTCCTTGTGGTTGGTCGAATAAACCCAGCGGACCCAGCCGTGATAAGGCTTGTGGTCGTGCCCGTCGTGAGCTGCAGCGTCTGCCATGTTCCGCTCCGTTCCCTAAATCTTGCTAACCCGCGGCATCAGTTGCCGGCGGCCGCTACCTTGTTCTGGCCGTCGACCTCGGCCATCAGCGTCTTGTTGGCGCCGGGCAGATCGGTCTTGGCTGCCGCCAGCCAGGTCTTGAACTGCGCATCGGAGACGACGCGGATGGCGATCGGCATGAAGGCATGGTCCTTGCCGCAGAGCTGCGAGCACTGGCCGTAAAAAATACCTTCCTTCTCCGCCTTGAACCAGGTCTCGTTGGTGCGGCCCGGAATGGCATCGATCTTGATGCCGAACGACGGCATGGCAAAGGAGTGGATCACGTCGGTCGCGGTGACGAGCACGCGGGTCATGGTGTTGACCGGCACCACCAGTTCATTGTCGACCGCGAGCAGGCGCGGATAAACCTTGCGGTCCTCCTTGCCGGCGGCGGCGCGGTCGGTGTCCTGAAGGATCGCGGAATTGAAGGAGAGCGTGTTTTCGGTCTGGTACTCGTAGTCCCAGTTCCACTGGTTACCGGTCGCCTTGACGGTCAGCTTCGCTTCTTCCGGCGGCGTGTATTGCGCGGTCAGCAGCTGGAACGAGGGAATTGCCAGGCAAAGCAGGATGACGACCGGACCGACAGTCCAGATCACCTCGATCAGCGTGTTGTGGCTGGTCTTGGACGGAACCGGGTTCGCGCTCGCACGGAATCTGACGATGCAATAAGCGAGGAGAAGCAGCACCAGGATGGTGATCGGAACGATGAACCACATCGTGTAGTTCCCGAACCACTCGATCTGCCGCATCATGTCAGTCGCCGGCGCCTGGAAGGTTGTCTCCCAGTTCTTGGGCTGGTCGGCATGGGCGGATGCGCCGGCGAAAAACGTGACAGCGGCACAAGCACTTAGAAACTTGGCACTTGCTGGAACCTTGGCGTTTGCCAGGAAATTTCTCATCGCCCTCATCGTCTCCCAGTTCCTCGCTGCGGTACCCACGAGAATAACGAACAATGCCGGGACGGGAATCCCGACAGTTTCAAGGTGGTTCAAACCATACTCTTTTTCCCTCCGCAAGAAAGGAGCGGACGAAACCGTGCGGCATTTTTGCGCGCAAGCCCGGATATGCCTTTGGAGGCAGCCGCGGCAGCACCGAATCGCCTACAGTGAGCCCGCAGCAGCATTCCCGCGGGCCGCAGGTGCCGAACGTCGCAATTCGGGCGAAATTGGCAGGGAAAAGCGCCCAATTGGCTTTTTCGGGGCAGACCTGGTGCGGTCTCGTCCTTTACTTGGCTTTGGCGCGGCTTAAAGTGCCGTGATTCGCAATGGAGCCGTCATGAATTACTGGCTTTCGAGAAACTCTCGGTTTTCGAGAAACTGGGCGAAGGTCATCTTTTTCGCCGCCCTGTCTGGCATCGGCTTGTCCGCGATCGTGTCCGGCACGGCGAACGCCGCGCAGCCGAGCGGCACCGTGCGCTCGACACATGGCGCATGGTCGATCATCTGCGACACGCCGGCCGGTGCCACCTCGGAACAATGCGTGATGATGCAGAACGTCGTCGCCGAGGACCGTCCGGAGATGGGACTGTCGGTCGTGGTGCTGCGCACCGCCGACAACAAGGCGGAGATCCTGCGCGTGCTGGCGCCGCTCGGCGTGCTTTTGCCCAACGGGCTCGGCCTCAATGTCGACGGCAAGGACATCGGCCGCGCCTATTTCGTGCGCTGCTTTCAGGACGGCTGCTATGCCGAGGTGATCCTCGAGAAGCCGCTTCTCGACACGCTGAAGACCGGCACGTCGGCCACCTTCATCGTTTTCCAGACCCCGGAAGAAGGTATCGGCATCCCGGTCGACCTCAAGGGCTTTGCCGACGGCTTCGCCGCCCTCCCCTGAAAGCCCGGCGACATCACCGGCTTCAACCAGAAGTGACTTCGACGGGCTGCTGGCAAACCGCTTTTGTCGTTACAATGCGGCAGAGCGATTGTCTCGGCGTGCCTTCGCGCCTACATCGTGGCAAAGACCCATTCCTCCTGTGAACGGATGCGCCATGAACAGCCTGATCGGCCAATTCGACATTTCAGACGATCGCATCAATCAGATCGTCGCCGAGACCATCAACGGCGCCGATGACGGTGAGTTGTTCCTCGAATACAGCGAGAGCGAAGCGCTGATGTTCGACAATGGCCGCCTGAAGACCGCCAACTTCAACACCGACCAGGGGTTTGGCCTGCGTGCGGTTGCCGGCGAAGCCAGCGGCTATGCGCATTCCAGCGACCTCTCCGAAGCCTCGCTGCTGCGCGCGGCCGATGCCGTTTCAACCGTCAAGGGCGGTTATTCCGGCACGCTTGCCGCCGCACCGGCCCGCACCAACCGCCATCTCTATGGCGAAGAGAACCCGATCCCCTCGCCCTCCTTCGAGGCCAAGGCAAAGCTCTTGCAGGAAATCGACGCCTGGCTGCGCGCCGAGGATCCGCGCGTGCGGCAGGTTTCGGCATCGCTCGCCGCATCCTGGCAGCATGTCGAGATCGTGCGCGCCGATGGCCAAATGGTGCGCGATATCCGCCCGCTGGTCCGCATCAACGTCTCCGTTGTGGTCGGCGATGGCGACCGCCAGGAGAGCGGCTCCTACGGCATGGGTGGCCGCAAGGCGTTTGGCGAATTCCTGGTCGAGGACAGCTGGAAGCACGCCGCCAAGGAGGCGCTCAGGCAAGCTCTGGTCAATCTCGAGGCCATACCGGCCCCGGCCGGCACTTTCGACATCGTCTTGTCCAGCGGCTGGCCGGGCGTCATGCTGCACGAGGCCGTCGGCCATGGGTTGGAAGGCGATTTCAACCGCAAGAAGACCTCGGCCTTCGCCGGCCTGCTTGGCCAGCAGGTCGCCGCCAAGGGGGTCACCGTCGTCGACGACGGCACGATGCCCGAACGGCGCGGCTCGCTGACCGTCGACGATGAAGGCACACCTTCGGCCCGCAATGTGCTGATCGAGGATGGCAAGCTGGTCGGCTACATGCAGGATCGCCAGAATGCCCGGCTGATGGGCATGAAGGCGACCGGCAACGGCCGCCGCGAAGGCTATGCCCACCAGCCGATGCCGCGCATGACCAACACCTATATGACATCTGGCGACATGGAGCCGGACGAAATCATCGCCTCGGTCAAGAACGGCATCTATGCCGTCTCCTTCGGCGGCGGTCAGGTCGATATCACCTCGGGCAAATTCGTGTTCGGCTGCACCGAGGCCTACATGATCGAGAACGGCAAGGTGACGCAGCCGATCAAGGGCGCGATGCTGATCGGCAACGGTCCGGACGCCATGCACCGCGTCTCGATGATCGGCAACGACATGAAGCTCGACACCGGCATCGGCATGTGCGGCAAGGCCGGAC
>NZ_RZOM01000790.1:0-2972 GCF_003999175.1 Mesorhizobium sp. M7A.F.Ca.ET.027.03.2.1
GGTGCCGGCAGGCGGATGAGGGGCGGCGCCGAGTTCGGCAATTATCGGCACTGCGACACATCCCCAAAGGCGGCGCTGTGTTTGTCGGCAATCATCCGTTTCTTGGCGTTCTTCGAGCCGCGCAAGCTCAAACCCCGGTCGCCGGGATGCCGGTGCGTTCCACCTTGCGCGGCGCGGAGATTTCCTTCCACGTCGACAGCGCCCGGTTAACCGCCGCATTCGGCTCGCGGCCAACGAACTCGCCATGACCGGGCTTGGCCTTGACCTCGGCCTCCTGGATCGACAGTTCGCCACGCGAGAACACGAACCGCGGCAGACCGGTCACCTCGAACCCTTCGAACACGTTGTAGTCGATGACAGACTGCTGCTTCTTCGAGGTGATTTTCTTCTTGCGCTGGGGATCCCAGACGACGATGTCGGCGTCGGCGCCCTCTACGATGGCGCCCTTCTTCGGATACATGTTGAGGATCTTGGCGATGTTGGTCGAGGTCACCGCGACGAACTCGTTCATCGTCAGCCGGCCGGTGTTGACGCCGGTGGTCCAGAGCACCGGCATGCGGTCTTCAAGCCCGCCGGTGCCGTTCGGGATCTTGGTGAAATCGCCGACGCCGTTGCGCTTCTGCTTGGTGGTGAAAGCGCAATGATCGGTCGCCACCACCTGCAGCGAGCCCGCCTGCAGGCCCGCCCAGAGCGAGTCCTGGTGCAATTTGTTGCGGAAGGGCGGGCTCATCACGCGGCGCGCCGCATGGTCCCAGTCCTTGTCGAAATACTCGCTCTCGTCCAGCGTCAGGTGCTGGATCAGCGGCTCGCCGAACACCCGCATGCCCTTCTGGCGCGCCCGACGGATCGCTTCGTGGCTCTGCTCGCAGGAGACATGCACGACATAGAGCGGCACGCCGGCCATGTCGGCGATCATGATGGCGCGGTTGGTCGCCTCGCCTTCCACTTCGGGCGGCCGTGAATAGGCGTGGCCCTCGGGGCCGTTGTTGCCGGCAGCCAGCAGCTTCTGCGACAGGGCGGCGACCACATCGCCATTCTCGGCATGCACCAGCGGCAGCGCGCCGAGATCGGCGCAGCGCTGGAACGAAGCATACATCTCGTCGTCGTCGACCATCAGCGCGCCCTTGTAGGCCATGAAATGCTTGAACGAGGTGATGCCCTTGTCGACGACAGTGGCCATCTCGTCGAACACCTGCTTGCCCCACCAGGTGATCGCCATGTGGAAGGAATAGTCGCAGGACGCTTTCGAGGTCTTGTTGTCCCACATCTGCAAGGCTTCGAGCAGCGACTGCTGTGGCGCCGGCAGGCAGAAATCGACCACCATCGTCGTGCCGCCGGAGAGCGCCGCGCGCGTGCCGGATTCGAAATCATCGGCCGAATAGGTGCCCATGAACGGCATTTCGAGATGGGTGTGCGGGTCGATGCCGCCCGGCATGATGTAGCAGCCGGTGGCGTCGAACTCATGGTCGCCATGCAGGCCCGAGCCGATGGCGACGATCTTGCCGTGCTGCATCAGCACATCCGCCTTCCAGGTGCGGTCGGCGGTGACGATGGTGCCGTTTCGGATGACTTTTGTCATTAGCTGTTCCCTTGTTCTCTTCGCGCTTCTTTGCGAGCGTCGTTTGGAAGGTAGATTCTAAGCTCACTCCACGATGACAGCGGTCTCCACCACCGCATGGAACAAAACATCGGCACCCGCCGAAGCCCATTCCTTGGTGATCTCCTCGGCCTCGTTGTGGCTGAGGCCATCGACGCAGGGGCACATCACCATGGCGGTGGGCGCGACGCGGTTGATCCAGCAGGCGTCATGGCCGGCGCCGGAGACGATGTTGCGGTGGGAATAGCCGAGACGTTCGGCGGCATCACGGATCGCCTTGACGCAGCCGGCATCGAAGGTCACCGGATCGAAAGCGCCGACCTGCTCGATCTCGTAGCGGATGTCGAGCGCATCGCAGATCGTGTCGATGCCTTCGCGGATGCGGCCGTCCATGGCGTCCAGCACTTCCTTTTCCGGGGAGCGGATGTCGACGGTGAAGACGGTGCGTCCGGCGATGATGTTGCGCGAGTTGGGATAGACCTCCATGTGGCCGACCGCGCCGACGGCATCGGGCTGGTAGTCCATGGCGATCTCGTGCACCAGTTCGATCACCCGCGCCATGCCGAGCCCGGCATTGCGGCGCTTGGGCATCGGCGTCGAGCCGGTATGCGCCTCCTTGCCGGTCAGCGTCACCTGCAGCCATTTAAGGCCCTGGCCATGGGTGACGACGCCGATGTCGATATCTTCGTCCTCGAGGATCGGACCCTGTTCGATATGCAGTTCGAAGAAGGCGTGGATCTTGCGATCGCCGACCTTCTCGCTGCCTTTCCAGCCGATACGCTCGAGCTCCTCACCGAATTTCTTGCCCTGCTTGTCGACATGCCCGTACACATCGGCCTGGTCGAGCACGCCGGCGAACACGCCGGACGCCATCATCGCCGGCGCAAAGCGCGAGCCCTCCTCGTTGGTCCAGTTGGTGACGACGATCGGATGTTTGGTCTTGATGCCGAGATCGTTGAGCGAGCGCACCACTTCAAGCCCGCCCAGCACGCCGAGCACGCCGTCGTACTTGCCGCCGGTCGGCTGCGTATCGAGATGGCTGCCGACATAGACCGGCGGCAGGCTGGGATCGGTGCCTTCGCGGCGGGCAAACATCGTGCCCATTTCATCGACGCCCATTTCGAGCCCGGCCGCATCGCACCAGCGCTTGAACAGATGCCGCCCTTCGCCGTCTTCGTCGGTCACGGTCTGGCGATTGTTGCCGCCGGCGATGCCGGGGCCAATCTTCGCCATCTCCATGATGGAATCCCACAAACGATCTGAATTGATTCGCAGATTCTCGCCGGGTGCGGCCATGCTCTAAAACCTCATCGATTGCGGGGCGCCGGCGTCCCCCTCCCCCTCGAGGGGAGGGTGGCCGCGAAGCGGTCGGGTG
>NZ_RZOM01000791.1:0-2958 GCF_003999175.1 Mesorhizobium sp. M7A.F.Ca.ET.027.03.2.1
GGCCTTCGGATTTGCGGTCTTCCGGCACCAGGCCGATGGCCATGTTGGGGCGCAAGGCATCGGCCGGCGAACCGAGCCAGACCTTGCGGCCGTCGACGAGGATGTGGCCGCGCTCGATCTCGGCCATGCCAAAGCAGGCCAGGAACAGGTCCTGCTGGCCCATGCCCTGCAACCCGGCGACGCCGAGGATTTCGCCCTTGCGCAGATCGAAGCGGGCGCCGTCGAGCTTGCGCCCGACCTTGAGGTCGCGCACGCCCAGAACCGGCGGCCCGAAAGCCTGGGCGCTGTCCGGCTTGGGCGGGAAGGTCTGCTCGATGCTGCGGCCGATGATCTTTTCGATGACGTCGGCATCCGAGACATCGGCGACCGGCGCGGTGACGATGTGGCGGCCGTTTCTCAGGATCGTCAGCGTGTCGCAAAAGGCGCGGACCTCGCGCATGCGGTGGGTGATGAAGACGATGGTGGTGCCTGCCGCCTTCAGCCTGGCGATGATCGCGCCCAGCCAGTCGACGTCGCGGCCGGCGAGCGTCGAGGTCGGCTCGTCGAGCAAAAGGATGCGCGGCTTGCGGTAGACGGCACGGGCGATTTCGATCTTCTGGCGTACCGAAAGCTCGAGCTCGCTCACCTCGGCATCGAGATCGACGGAGAAACCGAGATCTTCGATATGGCGACGGACGGTCTTGCGGGCAGCACCGCGGCGGATCAGGCCGGAGACGCCCACGGGGGCGTAAGGCATCATCATGTTGTCGAGGACGGAGAGGTCGCGCACCAGCGTCATCTCCTGGAACGCAGTCTGCATGCCGAGCGCATGGGCTGCGCGCGGGGCGCCGTAAGCGATCTCCTTGCCGAAGACACGGACATGGCCTTGGGTCGGCCGGACCAGCCCGGACAGCAGCTTCACAAGTGTCGACTTGCCGGCTCCGTTTTCACCGAGCAGGGCATGGACGCTGCCGGGCGCGATCGCAAACGACACGCCGTCCAGCGCGACGGTCGGGCCGAACGCCTTGCTGATGCCGTCGATCTCGATGGCGGGGAGCTCGGAATGTTCTGTCATTGTCCTCGATCGCCGGCTTGGCATGGATTGACGATGCACGGACAACTGTCCGTGCATCGTCACACGCGCCTTGGGAGGCTTAGTTCTCCGGTTGTCCGACGAGGGCAGCATTAAGGCCGACCTCGGGTGTCTGGTCCGAGAAGATCGAGGCAAACCAGCCCGGATTGGAGACCAGCGACGGCTTGAAGGCGTTGCAGCCGGCCTTCATCTCCGCCCATGTGCCTTCGTCGCACAGCTTGATCGTCTCATTGGTGACGACCGGCAGCGGCAGGATGGTGGTTTTCGGCACGTCCTTGCCTTCGATCGCCTCGACGGCAAGCTTCAGCGCCAGCGCACCCGAATAAGGCGGCGAGGCATAGGAAATGCGTTGTGCGCCGGCCGGCGCGTAGGGCGGGGCCGCACCTTCGACTGCGGTGCCCTCCGGCAGCATCTGGATGCGGCCGCCATTGGAGCCCTCACCGGCACAAGGCAGGAGTTCGCTGGTCTTCTTGCCGGCCTCGAGCTGCATCGAGTTGGCGGTGAAGCAGCCGACCTGCATCCACAGCCCGTTGATGTCGTCCCAATTGCGGGTGGCCAGGATTTTCGAAAGCTCGGTGCGGGCGACCGCCTGGCTCCACATGCCGACAGCCTCACCGACGATCTTGATATCAGGATATTTGGCGAAGACTTCCTTGGCGGCTTTTGTCCGCTGATCGTCAACGGATGTTCCCGGGACACCCGTGATGGCGATGATGTTGCCCTTGCCGTTGAGCTTCTTGACCAGCCATTCGGCGGTCACCCTGCCGGCTTCCAGCTGGTCGATGTGGACGTTGTAGGCGCAAGGCTCGGTGATCTCGGCGTCGTAGGCAAAGACCTTCACGCCCTTGTCGCAGGCATTCTTGACGACCTGGTTGAGCGCGGTCGGCGAGATCGGATATACGACGATGGCCTCGGCGCCGCTTTGCACCATTGCGTTGATCTGCTGAATCTGGCGTTGCGCGTTGGGGCCAGCGACCTGGACCTGCAGGTCGACCTTGTCGGCCAGGCTCTTGTGGGCGGCCATGGCCTTGACCATGTTGGCCGCCTCCGCCTGCCAATCATTGCCGATGTAGCTCATGCTGAGAAAGATCTTGTGCTTCTCGGCTGCCTGCGCGGCGGACAGGCCGAAGGCGCATGCAGCCATCCCAGCCAGCAGCGCGAGCCGCCGGACTTTCGATCCGATACCCATGTGAAACTCCTCCCAAACAGAACGACCGAATGCCTCCCAAGGGCACAAAACGTAACCCTTGCCATTCGATGCCAGCGACCGTAACATGGTTTGATCAAATATCAATGATGAAATCGTTTATATCAAAACGGGCTATGTCGGCCGCTTGACGTGGCACCACGAACCTTGCATTCCCAGACAAGCAATAGTGTCGCCCTTGGGCGGGAAGGTTGACCGGAGATGGCTGGATCGGCGTTCAGGAAGCCTGGTGTCGAGATCATTCCACTGTCCAAGGAAACTCTGCAGGACCGGGTCTACAATCAGGTCACCGAACTGATCCTCGACGGCAGCATCGTACCGGGCGAGATGGTCACGGTTCAGAGCCTCGCCGACGCCTTTGGCGTCAGCCCGATGCCGGTCAGGGAAGCGCTGCGGCGCCTGACGGCAGCCAACGCGCTCACTGTGGTATCCGGACGCTCCATTGGTATTCCGGCGCTCAGCCGCGAGCGGCTCACCGATTTGCGCAATGTACGTTTTGAGATAGAGGCCATCGCCGCCGGCTGGGCCTCACAGAACCGGAGTGATGCGGATCTTGCGATTTTCGCGCGCGATCTGGACTCGCTGGAACGCGCGAATGGCGCGGACGACGTAAAGGCCTATCTCAGAGCGAATTACACCTTCCACTTCGCAATCTACCGAGCAGCGGGATCCGAAACCC
>NZ_RZOM01000792.1:0-2956 GCF_003999175.1 Mesorhizobium sp. M7A.F.Ca.ET.027.03.2.1
ACAGCAAGAGCGTCCCTCGCCCCGTTTACGGGGAGAGGATGCCGGCAGGCAGGTGAGGGGCAGCGCCGACGTTAGAAAGATGGCGAATTCGACCTCAACAATTGCCTGCACGAAAACTGCACAGGCCTGCGGAAAACCTCCTCCGATCCGCCTCACCCTTTCCCCGCCGGCCTGACAAACAGACGGCATGCAAAACCGAGCAAAACCCCGATGGTCCCTGCCTTACCGGCTGCGCCGCGAAGACTGGTGGTTGGCCGATCCGCCGCGCGCGAATCCCACGGCGATCCTCATTTCCTTTGTCCGCAAGAGCCCGCCGGCAACCCGGCGGGACGCCATCAGGAAAGCCCGATCATGACAGCGTTGTTCTCCGCCGCGCCGAGCTATTGCAGCCGCTTCGGTGTCGCCATCCTGCTGGCGGCACTTGCGGATTTCCTGTTCTACGGCCAGCCCGCCGGGATCACGGTTTTCCTGTTCGCCCTGCTGATTGCCGCCGCGGTTGTCGCCGTGCATCCGGCGGCTTTCAGCGACGGTCGGGTCTGGCTCAAGCCCATCGCCTTGCTTGTCGCGCTGCTGCCGCTGGCTGAAAACGTCAGCACCCTGTCGGTTTCGATCGCGCTGGCGGCGCTGACCGTCTTTGCCCTTTCGCTGAGCGGGCGGCTGCGGCACAGCATCGCCCGTATTGCCGGGCAGATCGTGCTGTTCGGGCTGGCGGCGCCGTTCCGCTTCGCCAATGATTTCGTCCGCTGGCGCAGGACGGCGCGGCGGTTCGGCCGGCGGCGCATCCGGCTGGCGGCGATCGCTGTCTGGGTGATGCCGCTGACGCTGGGCGCGGTCTTCCTGGCGCTGTTCGGCGCCGCCAATCCGGTCATCGACTACTGGCTGTCGCTGATCGACCTCGTGAGGCTGCTCGATCTTATCCAGCTGGCGCGGATTGCCTTCTGGCTGTTCGTGCTGGCTGCTGTCTGGGCTTTTCTGCGGCCGCGCCTGCCGCGCCTGGTTCGCCGCATCCCGCGCGCGGCGCCGGCGGTCAGCGCTCAAGCCGACAAAACCGCCACCACCATCGAAGACATCCTGTTCGGCAAGGCCGCCATCCTGCGCGCCCTGATCGTCTTCAACATCCTGTTTGCGCTGCAGACGGCGCTCGACGCCACCTATCTGTGGGGCGGGGCCGCCCTTCCCGACGGGCTGAGCTACGCCTCCTACGCGCATCGTGGCGCCTATCCCCTGATCGTCACCGCGCTGCTTGCCGCCGGCTTCGTGCTGGCGGCGCTGCGGCCAGGCAGCGAGACATCGGCCGATCCGCTTATCCGCCGGCTGGTCTATGCCTGGGTGGCGCAGAACATCATGCTGGTCATTTCGTCGATCCTGCGGCTCGACCTCTATGTCGGCATCTATGCATTGACCTACTGGCGCGTCGCCGCCTTTGTCTGGATGGGGCTGGTGGCAGCAGGCCTTGCCCTGATCATTGCCCGCATCGCGCTGAGAAAATCCAACGAATGGCTGCTGTCCGCCAATCTTCTGACGTTATCCCTGACGCTTTATGCCGGCTGTTTCATCAATTTTGCAGCGACGATCGCCAACTACAATGTCGACCATTCCCTCGAAATGACCGGCCAGGGCATTCCCCTAGACGCCTGGTATCTTCACTCGCTCGGTCCGGGCGCGTTTCCCGCACTTGATCGCTTCCTCGAGCAACAGGGCAAGACGGCGGCGGCCGGCACTGTCCGCGAACTGGCTGGCGTGCGCGGCAGCGATGAAATCTGGTATCGAACTATCCAGCAGAACTGGCGGGCCTGGAGCTTTCGCGACTGGCGGCTGCTTCGATATCTCGACACCATGGGGCCGTTCGTGATTCCCTCCGCTATCGAACCTTCCATGCCGGGCCGCTGATCCATGCCGCATCACATCCTCGTCGCCGACGATGACCCGCATATCCGCGAGGTGATCTGCTTTGCGCTGGAAAAGGCCGGCATGAAAACGACAGGGGTGGCCGACGGTGCCGCCGCCTTGCAAGCGGTCGGCCGCCGGGCGCCCGACCTTGTCGTGCTCGACATCGGTATGCCGGAGATGGACGGGCTGGAGGTCTGCCGGCGACTGCGGCACACATCCGATGTGCCGGTGCTGTTCCTGTCCGCGCGCGACGAGGAGATCGACCGCATCCTCGGACTCGAAATGGGCGGCGACGACTATGTGACGAAACCATTCAGCCCGCGCGAACTGGTCGCCCGCGTCAACGTCATCCTGCGGCGCGCCCGCCCGGCGGCGGCCGAACCGGTCGACAACAGGCAGTTTTCGCATGGCAAATTGGCTCTGGCGCCGGCCAGTCACGCTGCCAGCTTCGACGGCAAGGCGCTTGCCCTGACGGGGATCGAATTCTCGATCCTGAAGGGATTCCTGGCGCGGCCCGCGCATGTGCTCGACCGCGACGCGGTGATGGCCAGCGCCTATGCCACAAATATCCATGTCGCCGGCCGCACCGTCGACAGCCATATCCGCAACATCCGCGCCAAGCTGGCAGCAGTGGGTTGCCTGGATGCCATCGAGACCGTGCATGGCGTCGGCTTCCGGCTTGGCCGATGCGGCTGACGACTTCCGGCAAATGGATCGGCCGCAAGTGGCGGCCACGGCTTGCCACGGTCGTCGTCGCCATCCTGATCATGGTGATGGCCCTGCCATTGGTCGGCTTGTTCTTTTTCCGCCTCTACGAGAACCAGCTGATCCGCCAGACCGAAGCGGAGCTGATCGCGCAAGGGGCGGCCATCGCTGCCATCTATGCGCAGGATGTGCGTGACGCCGGCATTGCGGCGGACAAGCTCGGCGCGCCGATGCCGGGGCCAGGCGGGGATTCAAGCCGAAGCGTCAATCCGGGCCCGCTGTACAAGCCGATCGAGCCGCAACTCGATCTCGCCTCCGACTATGTGCTGCCGACCCGGCCGGCGGCGATCGCTGCCACCGC
>NZ_RZOM01000793.1:0-2955 GCF_003999175.1 Mesorhizobium sp. M7A.F.Ca.ET.027.03.2.1
TGGAAGCGCCGCGCTCTTCGGTGCGCACGACGCTGCCGCCCCGCAGGATCGAGATGCGGTCCGAAAGCGACATCACCTCATCCATGCGGTGGGTGATGAACAGGATCAGGCAGCCTTCGCCGGCAAGCGCACGCATCAACGAAAAAACCGATTCGCGGTCGGCGAAGTCGAGCGCGGCGGTGACCTCGTCGAGGATCAGGATCTTTGGGTTGCGCACGATCGCGCGGGCGAGAACGACCAATTGCTGCGCGGCAAGCGGCAGCAGGCCGGCTGGCTTGTCGAGGGGGACGTCGGTGACCGCGAAGCGCTTCAGCGCGGCTTCCGCCCGGTCACGGCGCTCATGGCGGGGAACGGCACGTCGGACCAGTCCGTCGAGGCCGAGCAGGATGTTGTCGGTTACGCTGCGGTCCGGCGCGATCAGCACCTCCTGGAATACCGTGGCGAAGCCTTGCGCCTGGAAGGCCGATGGATTGGCGCCAGGGAATGGCTTGCCGTGCAGCAGGATCACGCCGCTGTCCGGCTGGACGATGCCGGACAGCAGCTTGACCATGGTGCTCTTGCCCGAACCGTTCTCGCCCAGAATGGTGTGGATGGTCCCCGCCCGGAACGCGATCGATGCGTCCGCGAGCGCGATCGTCTCGCCATAGCGTTTGGATATGGTTTTGATTTCAAGCATGTCACAATTCGATGCTGGCAGGCCGGCTCCGCGAAAGGAGCCGGCCTGCTGAGAGGCTAGTTCGCGCAGCGTTATTTTGCGCAGGCGTCGGGGACCTTCGAATAATCCCAGCCCTTGGTCGGCGCCGGGTTCGAGAAATAGGCGTCGAGCCATTCCTCCGGCATCGGATCTTTCGGCGGGATCGGGAAGATCGACACGGCATCGGTCGTCATGCAGTCCTTGTACCAGGCACCGAGATCGGCGGTGTGGACAGGTGGGATCGGGATCAGCAGCGTGTTCAGCTTCGGCTTCTGTCCGTCGAGCATGCGCTCGCCGACGCGGAACAGCGTTTGCGCGGTCCAGTGCGGCAGCACCGCATGGCCTTCGAAGCGGTACTTGTCGGGGTTGGCCTTCCAGTAGCCCAGCGCATCGCCGGTGATCGAGCCGGTGATCAATGGCGCCGGCCGGCCGGCTTCCGCGAAGGCTTCGGCAACGACACGGCTCTCGCTGCCTGTCGTCCACACCGCATCGATCGGCGCCGGGTTGGTGGCGATCGCCTGCAGCACCACTGTCTTGGTGACGTTGGCCGTCCAGTTGCCGTTGACGTTGCGCGAGATCTTCAGCTTCGGATTTTCGGCCAGCGCCTTGTCCGCGCCCTGGCGCTCCTGCACCACGATCGGGTGTCCCGCGATGCCTTCGACCAGAAGGATGCTGGCGCCGTCCGGCTGCGCCTTGCCGATCGCCGCCATCATGTCATAGCCCCAGCGCGCATAGTTGGAATCGACATTGATCGCGTTCGGGCTGGTCACCGAGCCGGCCGCGGTGATGAACGGAATGCCGGCCTTGGCGGCAGCGTCGATGGCGTCGTCAAGCGCCGTCGCCGAACCCGGGATCGAGGTGATGATCGAGCACTTCTTGTCGATGAAGGCGCGGATCTGGTTGATCTGCTGGCTGGCATCGTTGTTGGAATCGGACACTTCGAAGCTGGACACCATTCCGTCGGCAATCAGCCCGTCGACAAGACGCTTCAGTTCCTTGGTCACCGTGACCCGCCACGGATTGCCCTGGTATGATTCCGAGTGGCACCATTTCCACGGCTTCGGCGGCGCGGTGAAATTGTCCCAGGCCGAGGGCAGCACTTTCTGGGGCGCGCCGTCATACTGCGCCTTGAGTTCGGTCGGCAGTCCACCGATGACGCCTTGCACATCCTGTGCAAAGGCGGTCGTTGCAAGCGAGGCAAGCGCCGTTGCGGCCAGCAGGCCGCGGATCATTCCTGTCATTCTTGTTCTCCTCCGTTCGGTTTGGTTCAGGCTCCTCCACCGGCAGCGCCGGACACCTGCGCCGGGGAACTCTCCCGAAACAGGCGATTGAGATCGGCAACGACCTGTCGGGCTTGATGCCGGGAGGTCATGCCGGAAAGGATGCGTTCGGAAGCCGCCTGCTGGAACGCCATGTAGCCGTCATGGCGCGGCCGCACCCATGCGCCCTCCAGCGTCGCGCGCGTATCCCGATAGAAGTCGCCGGTTGCTTCATTGACGGCTTGATCTTCCCAGGCCGCTGCATGGCCGGGCTGGCCCCCGGCGGCGGCATAGGGGCCGCGCTGGACATCGCCGCTCGCGACCCAATAGGCGAAGTCGATCGCGGCATCCCTGGCTTTGGAAAAGGCTGAAACCGCTATGCCGGTGCCGCCAAGCGCCGAACCGACCGGGCCGCCGGAACCGATGACCGGAACATCGGCAAAGGCCAGCCGGTTCGCCCGAAAGCCATCCGTCGCATAGGACACGTAGCCATAGATCAGTGGCGCGCAGACGAACCTGGAACTGGCCTCCGCCATACGTTCGGAGACGGCAATCGGGTCCATCTCGAAACACGCGGGATCGACCAGCGCTGTGATCTCGCGCATTGCCTCGAAGACTTGGCTACCGATCTCCACATCGATCAGATCGTCGGATGAATCGGTCGTGCAGGCATGCCCGAGATTGCCGGCAAGCGTGTAGAAAACCATCAACACGTGAGGCGGCCGCAACGGCAGCAGCACGCGGTCTTGACGGGCGAGATCGAGCACCTCGCTCCAGCGCGCCGGTGGCGCACTGATCGCATCCGGCCGCCATGCCTGGACTTGGCTTGCCGCATCGATCGGGAAAGCCCATTGCCGTCCTTGCCAGTTGTAGCTCGGATAGGACTGGCCGACGCTGCCCGAGGCAAGGGCCGTGCGTTCCGCCTCGCGTCCGGCGACATCCAGCGGCTCCAGGCAGCCTTCGGCCGTGATCTGGCCGACATGCGGATGGTCGATGACGATG
>NZ_RZOM01000794.1:0-2952 GCF_003999175.1 Mesorhizobium sp. M7A.F.Ca.ET.027.03.2.1
CAGTTGAGCGGATGCGGCTCCAGCGTGCGAGCCGGCATGTCCCAGCCAATGCGCGCCACGGCATCGCGCACCAAGGCGTGATCCACGGAGGAAAGGTATGCGCGGAACCGCCCCAGCAGTTCATCGAATTTTGTCGTCACATCTTACTCCGGACATGCATTGATGCACAGCCGCTCCGCAGGGGATCGGGTTGCGCGGCGGCATCATTGGTCTAGATTGGTGCGCGCGCAAAGCCAAAAACGACAGGCCAACAGGTCGAAGATTAGGGAGCACGCCATGGACGCCGCGGTCGATGCGAGCACCAGCCAGTTCGAACTTAACGAGGAGCAGCGCGCCATCCAGGAGATGGCGCAGGCCTTCGCCGCAGACCGTGTCGCGCCAAATGCGCTCGACTGGGACCGTAACAAGCATTTCCCGGCCGATGTGATCCGCGAGACCGGCCCGCTCGGCCTTGGCGGCATCTATATCAGGGACGATGTCGGTGGCTCGGCACTTGGCCGGCTCGACGCCGTGCTGATCTTCGAGGCGCTGTCGCACGCCGATCCGGCTTTTTCATCGTTCATCTCGATCCACAACATGGTGGCCTCGATGATCGACCGTTTCGGCAATGACGAGCAGCGCCAGCGTTTCCTGCCGAAGCTGACCTCTATGGAATGGCTGGCGAGCTACTGCCTGACCGAGCCCGGCTCCGGTTCCGATGCCGCAGCCCTGAAAACGCGCGCGGTGAAGAGCGGCGGCGACTATGTCCTCAACGGCACCAAGCAGTTCATCTCCGGCGCCGGCGACAGCGATGTCTATGCCGTCATGGTGCGCACCGGCGCGGACGGCCCGAAAGGCATTTCCACCATCGTCGTGCCCAGAGATGCGCCAGGCCTTTCCTTCGGCGCCAACGAGCACAAGATGGGCTGGCACATGCAATCGACCCGCCAGGTTGTCTTCGAGGACTGCAAGGTGCCGGCGGAAAACCTTTTGTCCGGCGAAGGTGCGGGCTTCGGCATCGCCATGGCCGGTCTAGACGGCGGCCGGCTGAACATCGCCGCTTGTTCGCTGGGCGGCGCGCAGTCGGCGCTCGACAAGGCGCTTTCCTACACCGCCGAGCGCAAGGCCTTCGGCTCGAAGATCAACCAGTTCCAGGCGCTGCAGTTCAGGCTGGCCGACATGGAGACCGAACTGCAGGCGGCGCGTATTTTCCTCTATGCCGCCGCCGCGAAGCTCGACCGCAAGGCGCCGGATGCCGGCAAATGGTCGGCGATGGCCAAGCGCTTCGTCACCGATACCGGCTTCAATGTCGCCAACGACGCACTGCAGCTGCTCGGCGGCTATGGCTACCTGCACGACTACGGCATCGAGAAGCTGGTGCGGGACCTGCGGGTACACCAGATCCTCGAAGGCACCAACGAGATCATGCGCGTCATCATCGCGCGGGCATTAATTGGCCGCTGACGGCAACAAATCAGGAGAAATCGATGAGCACCATTGCCTTCATCGGCCTAGGGAACATGGGTAATCCGATGACCGCCAACCTGGTCAAGGCGGGGCATGCGGTGAATGGTTTCGACCTTGTGCCGGAAAACCTCACCGTCGCCCGGGAGCATGGCGTGACAGTGATGGCCAATGCCGTTGCCGCGGTGAAGGATGCCGATGTGGTGATCACCATGCTGCCTGCGGGCAAGCATGTGCTGTCGGTCTATGAGGACATCGCGCCCAGAGCGAAAAAGGGCGCGCTGTTCGTCGATTCCTCGACCATCGATGTCGAATCGGCGCGTAAGGCGCATGCCATTGCCGCCAAACACGGCCTGCTGTCCATCGATGCACCGGTCTCGGGCGGCACCGGGGGTGCTGCGGCCGGCACGCTGACCTTCATGGCCGGAGGCTCCGATGACGCCTTTGCAACTGCCGAGCCGATCCTGGAGCCGATGGCCGGTCGCATCGTCCATTGCGGCGGCGACGGCGCCGGCCAGGCGGCAAAGATCTGCAACAACATGATCCTCGGCATTTCGATGATCGGTGTCGCCGAAGCCTTCGTGCTGGCGGAAAAGCTCGGCCTGTCACACCAGGCGCTGTTCGACGTCGCCTCGACCTCCTCCGGCCAGTGCTGGTCCTTGACCACCTACTGCCCGGTGCCCGGGCCGGTGCCGACTTCGCCCGCAAACAGGGACTACAACCCAGGATTTGCAGCGGCGCTGATGCTGAAAGACCTGAAATTGTCCCAGGAAGCCGCACAAGGTGCGGGTGCTGTAACGCCGCTTGGCGCCGAAGCAGCCCAGCTCTATGCCTTGTTCAACGCCCAGGGACATGGCGGGGTCGATTTCTCCGGCATAATTAATTTTCTCAGGGGTAACCCAGCGTAACCCCCGGATTTGCCGGATTTTTCCGGTTTCCTTGGGTAAAAAAGTGCAAATTTAGATTTGCTTAAGCTCTCGATAACTCCGCGGTAACGATGTCCCTATAAAACGGACTGCGAGGCGGACATATCTCATCCGCCCGGTGCTCCGGATCAGGTCTCGCGTACCGGAGCCCGTAAGTTTCGACAAGTGCCATAAGTTTCGCAAAGTGTTTGCGTAGCGAAGCGCCATGCGTATCTGGCAAAGCCGCGTTCCTGATGGAGCGCGGTTTTTGCATTTTGCCCTGCAGCACGTTTTGAGACATCGATAACCCGGAACTGTACTCCGGGATGCCTCACATGCGCCCGCGGGCGCCTTCCGGATCATAGGGCGAGTCGGCGATCACCTTGGCCGCGCGGCGCTCGCCGAGGATGGACACCTCGAGTTCGGTGCCGGGCGACACAAGTGCCAGGGGCAACAGCGCAAGTGCGATGTCGTGACCGAAAGTGTAGGAGTAGCCCGCCGAGGTGATGTGGCCGACGAGCTCGCCTTCGCGGTAGACGCCCTCGAAGGCGAGCTCGTCGGCCACATCACCTCGGCGGGCTACTCCTACACTTTCGGTCACGAC
>NZ_RZOM01000795.1:0-2947 GCF_003999175.1 Mesorhizobium sp. M7A.F.Ca.ET.027.03.2.1
GACATAGGCAATGCGTCGGCGGCGTCGTTCCAGCCGGTCAAGCTCTTCGCGCAATGCCGCGATACGCCGGCGCGCGTCGGCGCTGTATGGCGCCTCCTCGAGCGAGGCGATTTCCTCGAGGATCGCATCCAGTTCGACCTGCTTGGGGCGCCTCAGCGCAATGCGGCGGCCGTGGCTGTTGCGCATCGTGCGGCCGACATTGATGTTGGTCGGCGAACCGGTGGCGGCGAAGCCCGCCCTACGCGGCTTGAAGGCAAGGATCTCCTTGAGGTTGAGCTTGACCATGTCGGGGAGTTCGAGATCCTCGAAGAAAAGATCGAGCACTTCCTCGCGCGACAGTACGAAACGAAAGTCGTCCTCGGATGCCTTGTTTCCCGGGGACGACGCTCCCCCGCCGCCTCCGCCGGGCTTGGGGATCAGGTCTCCAGCGGAGAAATGCCTGTTGCCCGGCAAGATGTGCTGGCGCCTGCCGCTGTCGCGGGCGTTGTTGAAGCTCGGCTCGCTTGTGCCTCTTTCGGGCATGCGCACGGCGTGCTCGGAGTCCGCGTCGGCGATCCTGCCGGTGCGGATCTGGTCGCGTATGCTCCGTTTCAATTCCTCGCGCGCGCGTCGCAGGAAGCGCTGGCGATTGCCGAGGCTCTTGTCTTTCGGGTTCAGGCGGCGGTCGATGAAGATCGGCATGGAACCATCCGGGTTCTCTAACCCGCCCTGTTCACCCGCATGTACCAGTCCACAAGGCGACGAACCTGCCGCTCGGTGTAGCCGCGCTCGACCATCCGCTGCACGAATTCATTGTGCCGCTTTTCCGTGACGCTGTCCTGCTTGGAGCCGAAACTGATCACCGGCAGGAGGTCCTCTACCTGGCCGAACATGCGTTTCTCGATGACTTCCCGCAGCTTTTCGTAACTTGTCCACGCCGGGTTGCGGCCATGGTTTCTTGCACGGGCGCGCAGCGTGAATTTCACCACCTCATTGCGGAAATCCTTGGGATTGGCGATGCCGGCCGGTTTTTCGACCTGCGAAAGCTCGTTGTCCAAAACCTCGCGGTTGAGGATCTGGCCGGTGTCGGGATCCTTGTAGTCCTGGTCTTCGATCCAGGCGTCGGCATAGGCGATGTAGCGGTCGAAAAGATTCTGGCCGTACTCGCTGTACGATTCCAGATAGGCTTTCTGGATCTCATGGCCGATGAACTCGGCATACCGCGCGGCCAGCTCGGACTTGATGAACTCCAGATAGGCGGCTTCCGTCTCCTTCGGAAACTGTTCGCGCTTGATCGCCTCCTCCAGGATGTACATGAGGTGCACGGGGTCGGCGGCCACCTCTTCGGTGTCGTAGTTGAAGGTCTGCGACAGGATCTTGAAGGCAAAGCGCGTGCTGACGCCGGCCATGCCCTCGTCGACGCCGGCGGCGTCCCGATATTCCTGAACCGACTTTGCCTTGGGGTCGACCTCCTTGAGGTTCTCGCCATCATAGGCGCGCATCTTGGTGTAGAGCGGCGAGTTGTCGTGCTCGGCCAAGCGGGTCGAGACGGTAAACCGGCTGAGGATGTCCAGCACCTCTGGAGCGCAAGGACTGGCGGCCAATTCGCTCTCCCGCAGCAGTTTCTCGTAGATCCGCCGCTCTTCGGTTATCCGCAGGCAATACGGCACCTTGACCACGAGGATGCGATCGAGAAAAGCCTCATTGTTCTTGTTGTTCTTGAACTGCAGCCATTCCGACTCATTGGAATGGGCCACGATGATTCCCTGGTAGGGAAAGGCGCCGAAATTTTCGGTGCCGTTGTAGCTGCCTTCCTGGGTGGCGGTCAGCAGCGGATGCAGGACCTTGATAGGCGCCTTGAACATTTCGACGAATTCAAGCAGCCCCTGGGTGGTCCGGTTCAGTCCGCCACTATAGGAATAGGCGTCCGGATCGGATTGGCTGAAGTTTTCCAATTGCCGGATGTCCACCTTGCCGACCAGGGCCGAAACGTCCTGATTGTTCTCGTCGCCGGGCTCGGTCTTGGCGATGCCGATCTGGCGCAGTCGCGACGGCATCAGCTTGACGACGCTGAACTTGGAAATGTCGCCGGAAAGTTCGTCGAGGCGCTTGGCCGCCCATGGCGAAATGAGCCCATTCAACCGGCGTCGGGCAATGCCGTATTTGTCCTCCAGCAGGTCGCCCATGCGATCAGGATGGAAAAGACCAAGCGGCGATTCGAAAACCGGGCTGACCTGATTACCGACCTTCAGCGTGTAGATCGGGCGCTGTTCCATCAATTTCTTCAGACGCTCGGCAAGGGAGGATTTGCCGCCGCCCACGGGGCCGAGCAAATAGAGGATTTGCTTGCGCTCCTCGAGCCCCTGGGACGCATAGCGAAAATAGCCGGCGATGCGCTCGATTGTGTCCTCCATGCCATAGAAATCGGCAAAGGAGGGGTACACTTTCAGGGTCCGATTGGAGAATATGCGGCCGAGCCGCTCATCCTTGCTGGTGTCGACCAGGTTCGGCTCGCCGATCGCCTCGACCATTCGTTCAGGCGCCGAGGCATACATCGACTTGTCCTCGCGGCAGGCAAGGAGATATTGCTGGATGCTGATCTCTTCCTGCGCCGCGTTGGTGTAAATTTCCGAAAACAGATCGAAGACGTCAGACTGGTTCTCTCGCATGATGCTTTTGCCCTCGGAGCCGCTGTGGCTTCCATTCGGCTCACCTCGCATTCAACTGTCGGGGGGTACCGTTTGTTCCCTTCATGTGAAGAGGTGGCTGCGATCGTAAGATTCGAGGCCACTCCGAGATCAAGGCGCTCGGTGCGGAGCGGCATTCAGCGCGGGTAGCGGGTGTGTTGCGAATCCCTGACTGGACGGCTGGGGCCGCCGCGTGCAGTCTTGCCTCGCCAGGAGACAATGATGATCGATCGACGAAGCCTGATCATGGCCTCGGTGGCGGCGATGCTGCCGTTGGAAGC
>NZ_RZOM01000796.1:0-2942 GCF_003999175.1 Mesorhizobium sp. M7A.F.Ca.ET.027.03.2.1
AGATGACGCCGGAAGAAAGCGAGAGCGTGGACCGGCTGGATTCGACCTGGGCGCGACCGGCCGGAAACCGGATCGCGGCGAGCTACATCAACTACTATCCGGGCAACAGCGTCGTGGTGGTACCGCAGTTCGGCTGCGATCTCGATGTGAAGGCCAAGCAGACGCTGGCCGAGCTGTTTCCCGACCACAAGATAGTCGGCATCGAAAACTCACGCGAGATCCTGCTGGGTGGCGGCAATGTCGCCTGCATCACCTTGCCGGTCTATGCCCCGCAGCGACGCTGAGGGACGACGCATGCCGAAAACAGATAGCGAAAACGGAGGACATTTATGCGCGCTCTGATCTTCTCAACCCTGCTTGCCTGCGGCGTCTGCGCAAATGCGGCTTCGGCTGACGAGGAAAAGATCGTCAACGTCTACAACTGGTCCGACTACATCGCGCCGGACACCGCCGAGAAATTCGAGAAGGAAACGGGCATCAAGGTTCGCTACGATGTCTATGACGGCAACGAAGTACTTGAAACCAAGCTGCTCACCGGCGGCTCGGGATATGACGTGGTCTACCCCTCAGCCTATCCGTTCCTGAAGAACCAGGTGAAGGCGGGGGCGTTCCTGGAACTCGACAAATCGAAGCTTGCCAACCATTCGAAGATCGATCCGCAGGCCCTGGCGCTGATCGCAGGCGCCGACCCGCAGAACCTGCATGCCGTGCCCTATATGGCTGTCACCGACGGCATTGGCTACAACGTCGCCGCGGTGAAGCAGAGGCTGCCGGACGCGCCGACGGATTCCTTCGCCATGGTCTTCGACGTGGACGTGGTCAAGAAGCTCTCCGATTGCGGCGTGGCCATGATCGATGCGCCGGCTGAAGTCATCCCGATGGCGATGAACTATCTTCACATCGACCCCAAATCGACCAGTCCCGACGACCTCGCCAAGGTCGAGGACCTGATGGGCAAGGTGCGGCCCTACATCCGCTATTTCCATTCGTCGAAATACATCAACGACCTCGCCAACGGCGACATCTGCGTGGTGTTGGGCTGGTCGGGCGACATACTTCAGGCAAGAACCCGTGCGGCGGAATCCGTGAAGAAGCTGGAGATCGCCTATTCCATCCCCAGAGAAGGCACGCTCATCAACTTCGATACGATGGTGGTGCCGAAAGATGCGCCGCATCCCGACAACGCCCAGGCCTGGATCAACTTCAATCTGCGGCCCGATATCGCCGCGGCCAATTCCAGCTATGTCTCCTATGCCAATGCGATACCGGAATCCCTGCCGCTGATGGACAAGGCGATAGCCAGCGATCCCGGCGTCTTTCCGCCTGATGCCGTGAAGGCCAAGCTGTTCGTGGTCGACAACAACGACCCAAAGCTGCTGCGATCACAAAACCGCATGTGGACGCGCATCGTGACGGGGCAATAGAGCTGGCGGAAGCCGTCAGGCTCAAGCGGCTTCGCGGAAGGCCGCCAGCAGCTCGACCTGGGAGTGCACGCCGAGCTTGCGGTAGATCTGCTTGATGTGGTTGCGGACGGTGCCGGGCGAGACGGCGAGGCTTCGCGAAATCGTCTTGGCGTTGCCACCCTCGACCAGATGCCGCGCAACCTCGGCCTCGCGCCTGCTCAGCCGCGAGCGTCCGTCACCGATTGCGGCGCCCTTGTCCCGGGAGCGGCACAGATGAAGCAATCTTTGCAGAATGAGCCTTGTCGCGCTGCTTGCCGCGCAAGCCATCTCCAGATCCTGATCGCCAAAGGCTGGTGCCCCGTTTCGCCGCAGGAAGGTGACATAGCCAGCGGTCAGCCCGTCGAGATTGAACACGCCGGTGATCTCGTCGAAACTGTCGGAAGGGCCGAAGAATTCGCGATAGTAGGGGGTACGCTGGAAGTCGCCATTGCGGAGTGCCGACAGCGGCAACAGGAAATCCTGTCTTGTGCTGGCGAACCTCTGGAAGAAGGGATCCTGGCGATACAGTCGTGCATCGTAGTCGCGGTTCCAGCGATCGGGGCCGGCATCGTCGATGGTCAGGGATGTGATGTCGCGACGGTAAAAGCCGACATAGGCGCGGTCGGAGCCAAGCAGTCCGCTCGCCGCCGCTGTGAAGCGAGCGGACAATTCTTCGGGCGTTGCAGCCATGGCCGCGGCGGCGACACCACCGCTCCAGTGTCCAAACCGATCGAGAGAGATGTTCGACTGCATTCCGGCTCACATTAGCGCAAGCCGTTGCAGGTTCAAGACAGCCATTTCCTTTGACTTCGATCCTCTCGGCCATACCTATGCGGGAGTCGTTGTCGCGGAGCCATCATGCCGGTCAAGCTGAAACTGATCTGTCTTATCCTGCCGATGCTCGCCGTCCTGGCGCAGCCCGTCCTGGCTGAAACGGCGGAGCGGCCGGCACCTGCGGGCGGTGTGCTGTCCCTGCTGCCGCCGCCGCAGACCACCAACCATTCGATCACACTGGCCGGGCGCAAGCTGGATTACCAGGCAAAGGCAGCGACCCTGTCGCTGCTGTCGGGCATCGGCGACGTCACGGCGGAGATCTTCTATGTCGCCTACACGCTGGAGCCGCCGGCGAGCGTGGCCAAAGACCCGCAGCGGCCGATCACTTTCGTGTTCAATGGCGGCCCTGGAGCAGCGTCCGCCTATCTGCATATCGGCGCACTCGGTCCACGGATAATCGCGACGGGAGCCGATGGCGAACTCCTGCCCTCACCGCAAAGACTGATCGACAATCCGGACAGCTGGCTCGACATGACGGATCTCGTCTTCGTCGATCCGGTGGGGACCGGCTACAGCCGCGAGGCACCGGGGCAGGACACGCGCGATTTCTGGGGCGTCAACCAGGATGCCAGCTCGATTGGCGCCTTCATCCGGCTCTATCTCGCGCAGAACGGCCGCACCGGGTCGCCGCTGTTCCTCGCCGGCGAAAGCTATGGCGGGTTCCGC
>NZ_RZOM01000797.1:0-2935 GCF_003999175.1 Mesorhizobium sp. M7A.F.Ca.ET.027.03.2.1
GTCGGCACCATGGTGTTGCGCAACGCATGGACGATGACGACGCGGAATTCGCTCGCGCCCTTGGCGCGCGCGGTGAGGACGAACTCGCGGCTCATCACATCAAGCATGTTGGCGCGCACCAGCCGCGATATGGTGCCGGAAACCGTCCAGCCGAGGACGAAGGCCGGCAGAAGCAGGTGCCGGAGCGCGTCCTTGAAGACGGTCCAGTCGCCAGCCAGAAGCGAATCGATGGTCAGGAAGCCGGTTATGCCGGGCGGCAATGCCAGGCGGGCATCGACCCTGCCCGGCCCCGGCAGCCAGTTCAGCATGACGGAGAAGATGAACAACAGGCCGAGTCCCGACCAGAACACCGGCAGCGACGAGCCGAACAAGGCGAAGAGCCGCGCACCATGGTCGATCAGGCTGTTGCGGAAATAGGCGGCCAGCACACCAAGCACGATGCCGAGCGTGGTGCCGAAGATCATCGCGGTGAAAACCAGTTCGAGCGTTGCCGGCAAGCGGTAGAGGATGTCGGTGCCGACATTGCGCTTGGTGATGAATGAGGTGCCAAGATCGCCGCTCAGCAGATTGCCAAGATATATCATATAGCGTTCCGGCAAAGGACGATCGAGACCCCAGCGCGCCTTGGCGGCGGCCACCACTTCGGGGTTGCTCATCTGCTGTTCGGCGACAATCGCGGTCAGCGGATCGCCCTTGGTCACCGTGGTGATCAGGAAGGCAATGGTGACGATGCCGAGCACCAGAAACGGCATGGCGATAAGCCGGCGCAAAATATAGCGAGACACGTGGCTACCTTCACAAGGAGGGGCTTCGTAAGATGGCACAGGGCGCTTGGAGATGCCATCGAGGGAAGCATATTGACAGTGGGGGAAAGCGCCTGTCAATATAAATGGAATTTAATTTCATTTTTTAGACAACGCCGGCGACGCTGGCCCGACAGGCGGACGACGACGCCAGAAAGACCTCAGCGTGCGCAAGCGAGCAACCAGGGACGAGACGGAGCTTGAAGGCGAAGGCGCGCAGCTTTCGTCGTCGCTGGTGCGCGGGCTCGGCATCCTGCGCGTCTTCCGGCCGGGCGATGCCTCGCTCGGCAACCAGGACATTATTGCCCGCACCGGCCTGCCCAAAGCCACGGTTTCGCGCATCACCTATACGCTGAGCGCTCTCGGCTACCTCCTGTACGACAAGGATCTCGGCCGCTACAGCCTGGGGCCTGCCACCGTGGCGCTCGGCTATTCAGCGCTGAGCTCCAGCGCCGTCGTGCACGTCGCCAGGCCGCTGATGCAGCCGCTGGCAGACCTGACGGGGGCGGCGGTGGCGCTCGGCACGCGCGACAGCCTCAACATGGTCTATCTCGCCAACTGCCGGTCGGAGAGCCTTGTCACGCTGCGGCTCAACCCAGGCTCCTACCTGCCGATCTGGAAGACATCGATGGGACTGGCCTATGCGGCGGCCCTTTCACCTGAGGAGCGCGCTCGCCTTGTGGAGGCTTTGCAGGAGGCCGAGCCGGACAGGGCGGCGATGATCGGGGCGGCGATTGACAATGCGATCGCCCAGCATGCACGCCAGGGCTATGTGACGTCGTTCGGCGCCTGGCACAGCTACATCCATGCAGTCGGCGTGCCGTTCCGCCCGCGTGACGGCTCGCCACTGGTTGCCATCACCTGCGGCGGCATCGGCGAGATCATCACCGAGGACCGCGCGCATGCCGAGATCGGACCGGCGCTGGTGGCGATGGTGAAGGCGCTGGGCAGAGAGCTTGAGGGAAATCCCGGGTAACGGGATTGGCCCAGACGATCGGCCTCGCATGCCGGCTTGAACTCGCCTGATGGGGACCGCACAGTCGCAGTCGATGGTATGGCGGTCGCGTGCCGTCATCGTCCATCGGGTTGAGATGATGGGGAAAATAGGATGCCGATGAATTTTACAGGGCGGTTCAGCGGTCGAGCGGCGGTGATCACCGGCGGCGCATCGGGCATCGGTCTGGCAGTGGCTCAGAGGATTGTCGAGGAGGGCGGACGGGTTTCAGTCTGGGATCGCGATCCGGCTCAGATCGAACAGGCCAAAGCCACCCTTCCCGGCCTCCACGGTGTTGCCATCGACGTCGCCGATGCGGCCGGCGTGGAACGCGCCAAGCAGTCGGCGATCGAAGCGCTTGGCGGTGTCGACATCCTGGTCACCAGTGCGGCGATCACCGGGCCGAACATGACGACCTGGAACTATTCGACCGAGGATTGGCAGAAGGTCATCGACATCAACATCAACGGCGTCTTCTACTGCAACAAGGCGCTCGTGCCGCACATGCTCGAGCGCAACTATGGCCGCATCGTCAACATCGCCTCGATCGCCGGCAAGGAAGGCAATCCCAACGCTTCGGCCTACAGCACCTCGAAGGCCGCGGTGATCGGCCTGACCAAGTCGCTCGGCAAGGAACTGGCCAAGACCAAGGTGACGGTCAATTGCGTCACACCGGCGGCCGTGCGCACCGCTATCTTCAAGCAGATGAGCCAGGAGCACATCGACTTCATGCTGTCCAAGATACCGATGGCGCGCTTCGGCGAGGTCGAAGAGGTGGCGGCGCTGATCTGCTGGATTGCCTCGGAAGAGTGTTCGTTCACGACCGCCGCCGTATTCGACGTTTCCGGCGGCCGCGCCACCTACTGAGGCAGGACGCATCTCAATTCCGCGTGACGACGCAACGAACGGGAGCGTAGGGGCGTATAGTCCCGGGCGTCGAATCGACGTTGACGCAACAAAGCTATACGGGAAAGCTATGACGCGGCATGACAGTTCAGCATGCGTGATGATCTGCCGGTGCGGGGCAACTGGTTGGCGGTTGACGGACGCTGCAACCATCCGGCGGGAGCTTGTTTCCTTTGCTTAGAGCCGAGCCTGCCGCGCTGTCCGACGACGAGCTTCTGGACCGCTATCAGCG
>NZ_RZOM01000798.1:0-2934 GCF_003999175.1 Mesorhizobium sp. M7A.F.Ca.ET.027.03.2.1
CTCGTCGGCGATGCGCCGGACGAGGTCCGGGTTCTCGATGGCGCGCACGCCATGGCCGATGCGGGACGGACGGATATGATCGAGCGCCGCCTGGACCGTCTCCCAGCCCGTCAATTCGCCGGCATGGATGGTGATGCCGAGCCCGGCCTCGCGGGCGATCTCGAAAGCCCTGACATAGTCCTCCATATCGCCGATGCGCTCATCGCCGGCGACACCGAAACCGGTGACCAGCGGATGCCCGCAGCGCGCCGCGAAGCGCGCCGCCTGCTCGATCGACTCGACGCCGACATGGCGCACGCCGGTGACGATCATGCGGCCCTCGATGCCGGTCTTGGCCTTGGCGCGGGCCATGCCTTCGCCGAGCGCATCGGTATAGGCCTTGGGCGACAGGCCGGCCTTTTTCGCGTGGTCCGGCGAGGTGAACACCTCGGAATAGATGGCGCCGTCGCGAGCGAGACTGGTCAGATAATGGTCGGCCAGCCGCGCATAGTCCTCCTCGGTCCGGAACAGATCGGCGGAAAAATCATAAGCCGCCAGGAAGGAGGTGAAATCATGCCAGACGAAGGAACCGTTCTGGATATAGGGCGAGGTGTCCTTGCCGTATTTCTGCGCCTGGCGGATGACGAGTTCGGGCGCCGCTGCCCCTTCGATGTGGCAGTGCAGTTCCGCTTTCAAAGGCATTCAACCATCCCGTCGATCCGTCCAGGTCTCGAAACCCGCCACCTGGAAGCGCGGCTGAACACCGCGCCTTAAACAATAGCGCCCGCACCATCGATCGGCTATGGTCCCGCCGGTTTTATGACGGATCAAAAAAATGTCAGTTGAGAGAACCACGGCCGCGGGCGGCATGGAAACCTCCTATGGTTTCAAGCGTGTCGGGGCTGGCGACAAGCAGTCCCTGGTCAACGATGTTTTCCACAAGGTCGCCAACCGCTACGACCTGATGAACGATCTGATGTCGGCCGGCCTGCACCGGCTGTGGAAGGACGCCATGGTCACCTGGCTCAATCCTCCCAAAAGGATCGGCTGGCGCGTGCTGGACGTTGCCGGCGGCACCGGCGACATCGCCTTCCGCATCGTCGATGCCAGCCACGGCAATGCCCATGCCACCGTGCTCGACATCAATGGCTCGATGCTGGCCGTCGGCCGCGACCGGGCCGAAAAGAAGGGCCTGTCCGGCAACACCGATTTCGTCGAGGCCAATGCCGAGGAACTGCCCTTTGCCGATGCCACATTCGACGCTTACACCATCGCTTTCGGCATCCGCAACGTGCCGCGCATCGAGGTGGCCTTGGGCGAAGCGTTTCGCGTGCTGAAGCCCGGCGGGCGCTTCCTGTGCCTGGAGTTTTCCGAGGTCGAGATGCCGCTTCTCGACAAGGCCTACGAAGCCTGGTCGTTCAACGCCATTCCAAAGATCGGCAAGATGGTCACTGGCGACGGCGAACCCTATTCCTATCTGGTCGAATCGATCGCCAGGTTTCCCAATCAGCAGAATTTCGCGACGATGATTTCCCGCGCCGGCTTCGACCGCGTTTCCTTCCGCAACTACTCCGGCGGTATTGCAGCGCTTCATTCGGGCTGGAAGCTTTGAAGCCGGACCGCATTTCTCACAATCTACACGTGCTATGCCGGTTCAAAGAGCCGGCAGGATTGGCGCTGCCATGAGCAATGTCAGTGCAGGATTCCGGCTCGTAAGGGCCGGCTGGGTGCTGGTCCGCGAGGGTGTCGTCGCCGCTCTGCCGGGTGAGGAACTGTCCGGCCTGCCGAAGTTCGGATGGCGGATGGCGCGGCTGTTCACCCGCCGCCGCGCGCTGGCCTATGAGCGCAGCGACCGGCTGGCCAAGGCGGTCGTCCGGCTCGGTCCATCTTATGTAAAGCTCGGCCAGTTCCTGGCGACACGGCCCGACGTCGTCGGCAACGACATGGCGCTCGATCTCGCCACGTTGCAGGATAAGATGCACACCTTCCCCCGGGCCGAGGCCATCGAGGCGATCGAGGCTTCGCTCGGGCGCAAGATCGGCGATCTCTATACGCAATTCGGCGACCCGGTCGCCGCCGCCTCCATCGCCCAGGTCCATGCCGCCGACGCTGTCCATGACGGCATTGCCACCAAGGTGGCGGTCAAGGTGATCCGGCCCGGCGTGCGCCGCCGTTTCTTCCAGGATCTCGAAAGCTATTTCCTCGCCGCTCGCCTGCAGGAGAAATACATCCCCTCGTCCCGCCGGCTGCGGCCGGTCGAGGTCACCCAGACGCTGGCGCAGACCACCAAGATCGAGATGGATCTTCGCCTCGAGGCGGCGGCTCTCTCGGAACTCGGCGAAAGCACCAGGGACGACCCCGGCTTTCGCGTGCCGTCCGTCGACTGGGAGCGCACCGGCCGCGACGTCTTGACCATGGAGTGGGTCGACGGCGTCAAGATGAACGACATTGCCGGCCTGGAAGCCGCCGGCCACGATTTGAAGGCGATCGCAGCCAACCTCATCCAGTCGTTCCTGCGCCACACCCTGCGCGACGGCTTCTTCCATGCCGACATGCATCCGGGCAATTTGTTCGTCGAGGCAAACGGCACCATCGTTGCCGTCGATCTCGGCATTGCCGGCAGGCTCGGCAAGAAGGAGCGCCGCTTCCTCGCCGAAATTCTCTACGGCTTCATCACGCGCGACTATCTGCGTGTCGCCGAGGTCCATTTCGAGGCCGGCTATGTGCCGCGCCAGCACAATGTCGCAGCCTTCGCGCAGGCGATCCGGGCGATCGGGGAGCCGATCCATGGCCAGCCGGCCGAGACCATCTCGATGGCCAAGCTTCTGACGCTGCTGTTCGAGGTCACCGAACTCTTCGACATGGCGACGCGGCCCGAATTGATCCTGTTGCAGAAGACCATGGTGGTGGTCGAGGGCGTGGCGCGCACGCTCGACCCGGCCTTCAACATGTGGA
>NZ_RZOM01000799.1:0-2930 GCF_003999175.1 Mesorhizobium sp. M7A.F.Ca.ET.027.03.2.1
GAACAGCACGATGCGCACATCGAGCGCTGCCGCTTGGCTCGCATAGGCCATCACATCGAGCTGATAGCGGCGATAGTCGAACACGACGAGCACGTCGCGGCGGTCGAGGTCGGCGAGCGTGTCGAAGGTCTGCGGAGAAAGCACGCCGAGATCGCGAACCCCGGAGCGAAACTGTACGAGATAGCCGGCCAGCATGCCGGCGATGTGACGGCTGACACGTCCGCCTACCATGACAATCTCGCCCTTGACCTCCATCAGCAGGCGGGCCGCCCGCTCGTATGTCTGGATGGGTGTCGCGGCGGTGGCTTTCTGCAAGGCCGTGGTGACGCTATCGAGATAGGCCAGCACGGCGCTGTCGTTGGAACCGCTCTGCCGCTTGGCCTCCATCATCAGCAGCGGCGAGTGCAGTCTTGCCTCGACTTCGGCCAGAAGCTTCGCCTGGAAATCCGGAAAACCTTCATAACCGAGTTTTACGACCAGCCTCACCACGGTCGGATCGCTGACGCCAGCGCGCCGGGCGAGCGATGAGGCGGTGCCGAGGCCGGAGGTCGGATAGTCCGTCAACAGCAGCCGGACGATCTTTTCTTCCGACGGCGTCAGCGCAAGATCCCCGCGCATCAGAACATCGCGTATCGCCATGGGCCTCCCCGAAATCCGTGTTCTCTTGTTTTGTCGAGTTTATTACAGAGATTTAAATCTTGGTCAACAATGAAGAGATGTTGACATTGCGTGATCGCTGGCCCTACCTTGTCGGAAAGCAGCCAAGAGACTGTGGGGAACAGCCATGCGAAAAGGAAGCGACGTCATTGTCGTCGGTGCCGGCATTGTCGGATCGAGCGCCGCCTATCATCTGGCCAAGGCCGGTGTGAAGGTCACATTGGTCGAGCAGACCCATCCCGCCGGCGGCCCGTCGGGCAAATCGTCGGCGCTGCTGCACGCCTTCTACCTGATGCCGGAATTGTCGCAGCTTTCCATACGTGGCCGCGAGATCCTGGTGTCGCTGCCGGAAATCGCGGGCGAAGGCTCTTTCGTCACCGAAATCGGCATGATGTGGGTCTGCGGCAACGACAACAAGGTGAGTTGGACGGCGGCGGCCGAACGCATCCGCGGCGAGGGCGCGCGCATCGAGACATTGTCACCGCAGGCCTTTGCCGACGCGGCACCCGGCTTTGCCTTGGACAATGTCGCAATGGCGCTGTGGGAGCCGGAATATGGCTACGCCGATGCCTTCGGCGCCACCAACGCTATCGCCCGTGCCGCCCGCGCCAACGGTGCCAGGATCATGCAGAACACGTTGGTCGAGAGCCTCCAGCGGCAGGGCGACCGCATCACCGGCGTCACTCTGACTGATGGAACGGTGCTGGAAGCCGGTACCGTCGTCCTGGCCGCCGGGCCGTGGACGCGCCGCCTGCTGGCGACGGTCGGCCTCGATCTGCCGCTGCATGTCGAGCGCCATCCGATGGCCGTGCTCGACGCTGCCGGCAAGGCAAGGCAGGTCATGCCGTTCGCCTGGTGCGACGACATTTACTGCAACTATGCTCGGCCCGACAATGACGGTGTCATCCTGGCCGGCACGTGGGCCGGCGGTGGCACCGGCCTGCGCCACGAACATGCGGGCCGCCCGCGTTTTGTCGAAAATCCCGACAACTACATGGAAGGTGTCGAGGAGCAGGAATCGGTCGAGATTCTGGAGACCTTCGTTGACAGAGTCCCTGCCATGGCCGAGCTTGGCATCCGGCCCGGCTATGCCGGACTCTACGACATGAGCCCCGACGATCTGCCGGTCATCGGCGCCATGCCTGACGTCGAAGGGCTGGTCGTTTCGGCGGGATCCTCCGGCCACGGCTTCAAGACCGGGCCGGCAGTCGGCGAGGCGGTGGCCAGGCTGGTCACCGAAGGCGCGCAACCGATCCTGGCGCCGTTTTCACCCGATCGCTTCAGGGCCGCGTAATGGCGTCGGTGACGATGAGCGAGAGCAAGCCCAGTGGCTTCATGCCGGCCGCGTTTCGCAACGCCACTGCCGATGCCCTGTGCATGGTCGCGGTGCTGCTGCTGGTGGCGCTTGCCGCCTTCATCTTTGGCAGCGCCGCCATGCAACGTGTGGTCACCTATGCCGCGATCATGCTGACGGCGGTGCTCGGCCTGCAGATATTCTCTGGCAACAGCGGCATCGTCTCGTTCGGTCAGGCCGCCTTTGTCGGCCTTGGCGCCTACGCCACCGGCATCCTCACCATGCCGACCGCATTGCAGCGAACGGCGCTGCGCGACCTGCCGCAATTCCTCGCCGGGTATCAACTCTCCTTCTTCGCGGCGCTGGCCGTCGTCCTTGCTCTCGCGGTCATCGTCGGCCTGTTGACCGGCACGCCGCTGCTCAGGCTTTCCGGATCGAGCGCTTCGATCGCAACGCTTGCCATGCTGATCATCGTCTACACGCTGCTGGTGGCCGGGCGCGAGATCACGCGCGGCAGTCAGCCATTCTATGGCGTGCCGCGCGAGGTAGGGCTGTGGACGGCTGCCGCTGTCGCTTCGATGGCGCTGGTGGCGGCGAGGCTGTTTCGCGAAACCTCCTTCGGCCTTGCCGCCCGCGCCGCCGCCAATGACGAGCGCGGTGCCGCCGCCGTCGGCGTCGACCAGCGCACGGCGCGTTTGGCCGCTTGGGTGGCGGGTGTCGTCGCCGCCATGGCCGCCGGCGCCATGATGGCGCAGTTTCTGGGTGCGTTCTCGCCACGCGATTTCTATTTCGACCTCGGCTTCACCATGCTCGCCATGCTGATCGTCGGCGGCATGACCTCGTCGCTCGGCGCTTTCGCCGGCGTCATCGTCACCATCGTTTTGGTCGAAGTGGTGCGCCGCTTCGAAGGCGGCGGCGAGGTGCTCGGCCTGCATCTGCCCGTCCTGTTCGGCCTGACCCAGGGCGTGCTTGCCATCGC
>NZ_RZOM01000079.1:0-10753 GCF_003999175.1 Mesorhizobium sp. M7A.F.Ca.ET.027.03.2.1
GTTTCGGACTGGTACTTCACCAACGGCAACACGCCGGCCGAAATCGCCAAGCAGGTCGACGACCTCAGGGCCAAGGCGAAGGCCAACAACCATTCCGTGAAGGTCGGCGTCAACGCTTTCGCCGTCGTTCGCGAGACCGAGGACGAGGCGAGGGCAGTGCTCGCCGAAATCATCGCCAAGGCCAATCCCGACGCGGTCAATGCTTTCGGCCATGAGGTCAAGAACGCCGGTAAGGCCTCGCCGGAAGGTGAGGGCAATTGGGCGAAATCGTCCTTCGACGACCTGGTCCAGTACAATGACGGCTTCCGCTCCAACCTGATCGGCACTCCCAGGCAGGTTGCTCAACGCGTCGTCGACCTGAAGCGCGCGGGTGCGGATCTCATCCTGCTCGGTTTCCTGCACTTCCAGGAAGAGGTCGAGT
Organism: Mesorhizobium sp. M7A.F.Ca.ET.027.03.2.1; assembly: GCF_003999175.1. Lineage (NCBI taxonomy): Bacteria > Pseudomonadati > Pseudomonadota > Alphaproteobacteria > Hyphomicrobiales > Phyllobacteriaceae > Mesorhizobium > Mesorhizobium sp. M7A.F.Ca.ET.027.03.2.1. The sequence goes on from NZ_RZOM01000079.1 coordinate 422, forward strand.
ATTTCGGCAAGCATGTCATCCCGCTCGTTCGCGAATTGGAAGACGCCGAGGCAGCGGCGTCGCTGGCGGCGGAATAGTCACCCGCACAGGTTGGCCGGAGAGATTCCGGCCAGCACACGCATGGAAGCTACCCGGCGCGCTCGAGCCATCGAGCAGCAATGAGGATTTGCGCGCGTGCTGAAGCAATCGAGGACAATTGGAATGCCTCTGCCCACTTATACGCTCGGAGTGATGGAGGCTTCCGCCTATGCACCGGAGGTCTTTGCGCGCGGCCTGCCGTCAAGCCCACGGCCGGAGCAGTCGTTCGAAGATGTCGCCAAGCCGGCAGGGGCCGTTGCCGGCGCTGCCTCAGCATTGCTTTCGCTTCAGGGCATCAGCCTGTCCTTTGGCGGCGTCGTGGCACTGGCCGATATCGACCTGTCGGTTCTACCAGGCGAGATCCGCGCCATCATCGGCCCTAACGGCGCCGGCAAGAGCTCGCTGATCAACGTCATCAGCGGCGTCTACAGGCCGGATCGCGGTCATGTCCAGCTCGACGGTACCTTCTATGCCCAGGTCCCGACGCAGCGGCTGGCCCATCTCGGCGTCGCCAGAACCTTCCAGAACCTTGCACTGTTCAAGGGCCTCAGCGTCCTCGACAATGTCGCCTCTGGCCTTGCCTACAAGGTTCAATCCAACTTTGCCGGCCAGGTGCTCGGCATCGGCCGCTCGCGTGGCGAGCAGCGCGATTCACGCAGCCGTGCCGAACAGGTCCTCGAATTCCTCCATCTCACCGCCATTCGCGACCGTCTTGTCGGCACCTTGCCTTATGGGCTGCAGAAGCGTGTCGAATTGGCCCGCGCTCTGGTGGCCGCGCCGCGCCTGCTTTTGCTCGACGAGCCGATGGCCGGCATGACAGCGAGCGAAAAGAGCGAGATGGCGGCTTTCGTCCGTGCCGCGCGCGATCGTTTCGCCACCACCGTGGTGTTGATCGAGCACGATGTCGGCGTCGTCATGGGTCTGTCCGATCGAATCGCCGTCCTCGACTACGGCCGCAAGATCGCCGACGCCACGCCCGATGAAGTCAGGAACGACCAGCGCGTCATCGATGCCTATCTCGGCGTCGCCTCGGACAATGAAGACGGGGCAGGCATATGATCGCCGGTTTCGACTACCAGTTCTTCATCGAAGTGCTCGTCGGAGGCCTGCTCTCAGGCGTCATGTATTCGCTTGTCGCGATCGGCTTCGTGCTCATCTACAAGACCTCGGGCGTGCTCAATTTCGCGCAAGGCGCGATGCTGCTGTTTGCGGCACTCACCTTCGTCAGCCTTTCCGAGCGCGGCATTCCCTTCGCGCTGGCGCTGGTGGTCACCTTCGCCATCATGGTGGCGATCGGCATCGCCATCGAGCGCACGGTGCTCAGGCCACTGACCAACAAGCCGCCGATCACCCTGTTCATGGCGACGCTTGGCCTGTCCTACATCATCGAAGGCGCTGCCCAGCTGATCTGGGGCACGCAGGTCCACGGCCTCGATCTCGGCATCGAGGATGTGCCGCTGGAAATCGGCGGCGTGCTGATCAGCCAGTTCGATATTTTCGCGGCCGTGGTTGCTTCCGGCATGGTCCTCTTGCTGTCGCTGTTCTTCCGCTACACCCGCATCGGCCTCTCCTTCCGCGCAGTCGCCGACGATCAGTTCGCGGCACTCGCGGTCGGCCTCAGGCTACCCCTGATCTGGGCCACTGTATGGGCCGCCGCCGGCCTCGTCGCGCTGGTGGCCGGACTGCTGTGGGGCGCACGCCTGGGCGTGCAGTTCTCGCTGTCGCTGGTGGTGCTCAAGGCGCTGCCGGTGCTGGTGCTCGGCGGTTTCGATTCCATCCTCGGCGCCATCGTCGGCGGCCTCTTGATCGGCGCCAGCGAGAAGCTCGCCGAAGTCTATATCGGCGACTATTTCGGCGGCGGCATAGAGAGCTGGTTTGCCTATGTCGTCGCGCTCGTCTTCCTGCTGATCCGCCCTTCCGGCCTGTTCGGTCAGAAGCTCGTCGAGAGGATCTGAACGATGACCGCGATAACAAGCGATTTCGCCGCCGCGCCGGCGCTGCCGAAATGGGTCGTGCCCGTGCTTTTGCTCGCTTTCGCTTACGGCGTCGTGCCGCTGATCGGCTCAAGCTATCTGTTCGAGGCCATCCTGCTGCCTTTCCTGGCGCTCAGCCTCGCCGGCGTGGGCCTGAACATCCTGACCGGCTATGCCGGCCAGGTGTCGCTTGGCAGTGCTGCTTTCATGGCGGCCGGCGCCTTTGCCGCCTATAATTTCAACCTGCGTGTCGAAGGCCTGCCGCTGGCCGGCAGCATCTTCCTGGCCGGCATAGTGGCGGCCGCGATAGGCGTCGTTTTCGGCCTGCCGAGCCTGCGCCTGAAGGGTTTTTATCTCGCGGTTTCGACCCTTGCCGCGCAGTTCTTCGTGCAATGGGCGTTGACCAAGTTCAGCTGGTTTTCCAACAACTCGGCGTCCGGCGTCATCGACGCGCCGAGACTGTCGATTTCAGGTTTCGCGCTCGACGGCGCCATCGGCCGCTATCTGTTCGCGCTGACCATCGTCACTGTGCTGACCTTCCTTGCCTATAGGCTGGTCTCGTCGCAGACCGGGCGCAACTTCATCGCCATCCGCGACAATGAAACCGCCGCCCGCATCATCGGCATTCCGGTCCTGAAGACCAAGCTTCTGGCCTTCGCCATCTCGTCCTTCATCATTGGGGTTGCCGGCGTCATCTGGGCCTTCGCCTATCTCAGGACCGTCGAGCCGGACGGCTTCGATCTCGACCGGTCGTTCCAGATCCTGTTCATCATCATCATCGGTGGTCTGGCTTCGATCCGCGGCGCGTTTTTCGGCGCCGCCCTCATCGTGGTCTTTCCACTCGCTCTGTCGCGCCTCGGCGGCTTTCTGCTTGGCGATCTCTTCGACTCGGGCGTGCTCGACATGAGCCAGCGCATCGTGCTGGGCGCGCTCATCATCCTGTTTCTGATCCTTGAACCCGACGGGCTGGTGGCGCTGTGGGACAGGTTCCGAAGACGGCTCCTGTTCGCCTGGCAGTCGACTTGAGCTGATGCATTGAAAATGAATCCAATCCGAAAATGAACAAGGGGCCGAACCCAAGACGGCCCATACCGGGAGTATCTCGACCATGACTTTCCTCAGCACAATCAAGGCGGCGGCGCTGTCCGCGGCGATGATCGTGTCGGTGGCCTTACCGGCCGCGCACGCCGACGAGCAATATTTTCCGCTGCAGAGCTATCGCGTCGGGCCTTACGCGGCCGGCGGCACCGGCTTCTTCGGCGGCTTCATCGACTATCTCAACCTCATCAACATCCGCGACGGCGGCGTCAACGGCGTCAAGCTGACCTGGGACGAATGCGAGACCCAGTATGAGGTCGAGCGCGGCGTCGAATGCTATGAGCGGCAGAAGAGCCATGCCGGTGCCGCGGCTTGGAACCCGCTCTCGGTCGGCATCGCCTATGCCATGATCGACCGCATCACCGCCGACAAGGTGCCGCTGATCACGGTCAACCACGGCCGCACCGACTCCACCGACGGGCGTGTCTTCCCGTACGTGTTCCCGCTGCTACTCAATCCTTACAGCGAAACCTCGGGCATCGTGAACTACATCGCCTCCAAGGAAGGCGGCATCGACAAGCTCAAGGGCAAGAAGATCGTCGTGCTCTATCATGGGTCGCCCTACGGCAAGGAAACCATCCCGATCTATGAATTGCTGGCGCAGAAATACGGCTTCACCGTGCAGCAGATCGAGGTGCCGCATCCCGGCAACGAGCAGCAGTCGCAGTGGCTGACCATCCGTCGCGCCAAGCCGGATTTCGTCGTCCTGCGCGGCTGGGGCGTGATGAACCCGGTGGCGCTGAAGACGGCGGTCAAGGTCGGCTTCCCCGTCGACCATATCGTCGGCAATGTCTGGTCGAATTCCGAAGAGGACGTGATCCCCGCCGGCGACGCCGCCAAGGGCTACACCGCCATCACCACGCAGGCTTCCGGCAACTCCTACCCGGTGGTGCAGGAGATCGTGAAGACGGTCTATGGCGCCGGCAAGGGTAACCTTGAAGACAAGGCGCGCATCGGCTCGGTCTACCACAATCTCGGCATCGTCAACGGCATCCTCAATGTCGAGGCGATCCGGGTTGCGCAGGAGAAGTTCGGCCACCGCACGCTGACCGGCGACGAGGTCCGCTGGGGCTTCGAGCATCTCAAGCTCGATCCGGCCAAGGTCGAGGCGCTTGGCGCCAAGGACCTGTTCCATTCGATCAATGTCAGCTGGGACAACCATGAAGGCGAAGGCTACGTGACCTTCCAGCAGTGGGACGGCAAGAAGTGGAACGTCGTCTCCGACTGGATCGCGCCGGACTGGGCGTTGCTGCGGCCGATCATCGAGAAGTCCGCCGAGGCCTACGCCGCCGAGAAGGGCATCAAGCTGCGCACCGCCGACGATGCCAATGCTGTGACCACCAACTGATCAGTCAGTGCCGGGCGTCGCGGACCAAGTTTCCGTGGCGCCCCGGCCTCTTTCGGTTTCCGAACCGTGAAAGAACAGCCTATGCCGAACGATGACGTCATTCTTGCCATGGACGCGGTCCATGCCACCTACAACCACGCCGTCACGGCGCTGCATGGCGTCAGCTTCGAGCTCAGGCGCGGCCAGATACTGGCATTGCTCGGTGCCAATGGCGCCGGCAAGACCACGACGCTGAAGGCCGTCTCCAATCTGCTGCCGGCCGAACGCGGGCAGGTCAATGCCGGCACCATCCGCTATGAAGGGTCCGATGTCTCGCGCCGCAAACCGGGTGACCTGGTGCGCGCCGGGCTGGTTCAGGTGCTGGAAGGTCGCCACTGCTTCAAAAGCCTCACCGTCGAGGAGAATCTGATCGCCGGCGGCATCGGCCGCAGCGGGAGCCGCGCCGAGATCAATCAAGACCTCGAGCGGATCTACGGCTATTTCCCGCGCCTCAGGGAGAAGCGCCGGACATTGTCCGGCCTGACCTCCGGCGGTGAACAGCAGATGACCGCCATCGGCCGGGCGCTGATGTCGCGACCGCGTTTGCTGGTTCTCGACGAACCGTCGATGGGGCTCGCACCAATCATCGTCCAGGACATCTTCCAGAGCTTGAGAAAACTCAACCGCGAGACCGGCCTATCCATCCTGGTCGCCGAGCAGAACTCGGCGGTGGCGCTGCGATATGCCGACCATGCCACGGTGCTGGAGAACGGCGTTTCCGTTCTCGCCGGAGCAGCCGCCGAGCTTCGCCAGCGCGAGGACATCAGGGCCTTCTATCTCGGTCAATCAACCCCGGGCAACAGGTGTCACCCGCCACCAAGCCCGCCCATCTCCACGCCGTTGCCTGAGCCAAAATCCCAAGGAGCAGTGAAATGACCGTTTCGACCGTCAAAACCGACAAGGCTTCCGCCGCCGTGCCGCCAGTCGCAAGGCCGACCGCCCCAGCGCACATCATCAAGGATGATGCCGAGGCGATTGCGATTGCCCACGCACTCGCCGCCGAATTCGTGAAGGACTCCTCCCAGCGCGACCGCGAGCGGATCTGGCCGGTCGCCGAACTCGATGCCTTTTCGCAAAGCGGCCTGTGGTCGATCAATGTACCCAAGGCATTCGGTGGGCCGGAGGTGTCCTATGCGACGTTGGCGAAGGTAATCGAGATCATCTCGGCGGCGGATTCCTCGATCGGCCAGGTTGCGCAGAACCATCTCGGTGTTGTCGCCGCCATTCGCACCGTGTCCGACGCGGACCAGCAGAAGCTGCTGTTTGCCGAAGCGTTGAAAGGCACGCGGTTCGGCAACGCCTTTTCCGAGTTCGGCTCCAAGCGCGCCGCCGATTTTGAGACCCGCTTCACCGATGCCGGCGATCATGTGGTTGTCAACGGCCGCAAATTCTATTCGTCCGGCGCGCTGCTTGCCCATCTCGTGCCGATCGTGGCGCTCGATGACGAGGGCCGCGCCTGGTATGCGATCGCCGACCGTGCCGCACCCGGGCTGACGGTCATCGACGACTGGTCGAGCTTCGGCCAGCGCACGACGCTGTCCGGCACCGTTATCATCGACAACGTCAAGGTGCCGAAGACCCATCTGGTACCCGGCTACAAGGGCTACGACAGGCCGACCGCCGACGGCGCCATCTTCCAGATCATCCAGGTGGCAGTCGACACCGGCATCGCCCAGGCGGCGATCGACGAGACCGTCGATTTCGTCAGGACCAAAAGCCGCGCCTGGATCGACAGCGGCGTCGACAATGCCTGGGACGATCCCTACACCATTCAGGCCATCGGCGACCTGACGCTGCGCCTGCACGCGGCGCAGGCGCTGCTCGAAAAGGCCGGTCATGCGATCGACCGGGCAGTGATCGATCCGACCGCCGAGACCGTCGCGCATGCCCAGATCGTCACCGCCGAGGCAAAAATCCTGTCGACCGAGATCGCCATTGCCGCAACCAACAGGCTGTTCGAACTTGCGGGAACCCGCTCGACGCTGGCCGAATACAATCTCGACCGGCATTGGCGCAACGCGCGCACGCACACGCTGCACGATCCGGTGCGCTGGAAATATTCCATCCTCGGCAAATATTTCCTCAACGGCGAAAATCCGCCGCTGCACGCCTGGAGCTGATTCCCACCGGCGGGCGGGCGGCCTGCCACGTCAAACCTTCGACCATCCAAGAGGCCCACTGCCATGTCAAATCCAACAGTCGTCGGCTTTTCCGGCAACATCACCAGGCCGTCAAAGACGCGCGCCTTCGTCGACCTGGTCACCAGGGACATCGCCGCCAGCCACGGCCTATCGGCGAGCACCTATGATATCGAGGATCTCGGCCCGTCGCTGGGCACGGCGAAATGGGCCCGCGATCTCGACGGCCAGGCGCGCGCGATCCTGGAACAAATCCTCGCCGCCGACGTGCTCGTCGTCGGCTCGCCGACCTACAAGGGCAGCTATACCGGCCTGTTCAAGCATTTCTTCGATCTGATCGATCCGGCAGCGCTGCGGGGGAAGCCCATCGTGTTGACGGCGACCGGCGGTGGCGAGCGCCATGCCTTGATCGTCGAGCATCAGCTGCGGCCGCTGTTCGGCTTCTTCGAGGCTTTCGCGCTGCCGACCGCCGTCTACGCCACCGACAAGGATTTCACCGACGGTGTGCTGCGCTCCGAGGCGATCCTGAAGCGTGCGGCACAGGCGGTTGACGAGGTCGGCTTCGTGCTGGCCAACCGCTCGGCCGGCAGGATCGCCGCTGAATAGGCTTTGTCACCAGATTGCGATCGAAACAGGCGAGGGCAGCGCCCTCGCTTACCCGCAATTTACGACCGCCCGCTAAAAACGTTCCTGTCTGATTCGTCTGGGACAGGAACGTCATGAGCAAAGCCCTCACATCCTTCGCACTGGTCGCCGTGCTGACCGCCTTGCTCATGGCGTTGAGCCTGGCTGTGGCCAGGCACGGCTATCCCTATGGCGCGATCGGCGTCAGGCGCCTTGACGGCATTGCCGACGCCGGCGTGTTCATCCCGATTGCCGCTGTCTATTTCTTCAGCGCGATGCTGATGATGATCCTGCCGATCAGGGCGGCCGGCATCGTCCTGACCCATGCCGCCGACGCCCTTTTCTGGACCGTGATCGCGCTGTTTGCGACCATCGTCGGCTGTCTGGTCGCCAGATGGGCGTTCGGGCAGGGCAGCGCCGTGTGGGCGCTGCTGAACTGGCGGTTCCTGTTTGCCGCGGCGATCGTCGGTTGTCACTTCGTCATGAACGAGCTGCGCCGCAATGTGCTGCTGCGCAGCCTGTTCTTCGTGGTCTTTGCCGCCGCGACGCTGGCCTGCCTGTTTTGGTCGTTCACGCTCTGACGTGTCGCCGGTTAGTCGGCTGATCCGGTCGCGATGTTCCCGGCGGCCGTTTCCATCCATGTCCAGAGATAAGTGGCAAGGCCGCGGTCGACATGGATGCGCAGCTTGCCGTCAAGACGATAGACGACGGCGCTGATGCCGGCGAAGGAAAGTGCTGCACTGGCACTTGGCTTCGCGGGATCGAGCGTCGTTCCACGCGCGATGAAAGCGTCGAGCGCCATGCCCTCGGCCTCGAATATTTGCAACCCAGCGCTGATCGCCGTCACCGCGAACCCGTCTGCATGCCAGCCCGTGGCGATGGCGAGCGGGCTCTTCGATACGACGAGCAACCGGTCGCGCGCCAGCCGCGCCGCGTAGCGGTCGCCCTGTGCGATACCAAAGGCACCCACGCCAGTCCCGCCGATGCTGGAAGCCCGTGTCCACGCGTCGAGGTCGCCGCTGACCATCAACTGGTTGAGGTCGAGGACGGCTCGTATCGCAAGGCCCGGCGTGGTGATGGCCGCGCTCTGCCAGTCCGGTGCAACAGACCATTTTTCCGCGAGATCACGCATGCAGCCGGTCTCCTGCCGGGTCAAAGGCGCAAGGGGCGGTAATTGTCGCCTTGCTGATCTTGCCGAGATGCTGGATTTCGATCGTTTCGCCGTGACGCGCCGCGCCGCGCTCGATCAGGCCAAGCGCCACGGCGCGGCCAAGCGTCGGGCTCTGGTAGCTCGAGGTGACAAAGCCCTGGCTGTGCAATCCGCCGTCGATCCGTTTGATGCCATGCGCACCGGTGGCCAGCGGCGCTTCGCCTTGCGGCACCGCTAGTCCGACAAGCTGCATGCGGTTGTCACGCGAGGCCTCCTCTGTGAACAGCGAGCGGCGGCCTACGAACTCGGTCTGGCGCTTGACGCGCGGACCGTCGACGCCGAGATCATGCGGCAGCGTGGTGCCGTCAGTGTCCTTGCCGATGACGATAAAGCCTTTCTCGGCCCGCAGGATCATCAGCGCCTCGAGTCCGATGACGACGGCCTCGAGCGCCTGGCCGGCCTCGCGCAGATGCGCCCATAACGGCTCGGCGCGATCGGCCCGGATCGAAATCTCGTAGCTCCTGTCGCCGGTGAAGCTGACGCGGGCAATGCGGACTTCGTTGCCGGCGTAGGTTCCATGACCGATCGCCATATGCGGAAGATCGGCGTCGCCGAGCGAGAGACCGAGATCCAGCGCTTCGAGCAGTTTTCGGGCGTTCGGTCCTGAAACTGTCAGCGTCGCCATGTCCGATGTGGCGTTGTGGATGTAGACGGCGCCGCGCCCGAAGCGGTCCTGGCGCCATTCCTCCAGCCGCGCATGCACCAAAGTGACATGCGAGGACGAGCACGAGACGACGAAGCGATGCTCGTCCAGTCGGACCAGAACGCCGTCGTCGAAGACCACGCCGTTCTCCGACAGCATGAAGCCATAGCGGCAGCGGCCCGGCTTCAGCGTCGACATGGTGTTGTAGTAGAGGAAATCGACGAACGCGGCCGCCTGCGGCCCGATCACCTCGATCTTCCCGAGGGTCGAACCATCGAACAGCGCGACCGAGTGGCGGGCACGGCGCGCCTCGTCCGCGATCGAACGTTCCGCGTCCCCGTTGCCGCCATAGTGAGCCGGGCGCAGCCAGCCGCCATATTCCTGGAAAACGGCGCCACTGGAACGGTGGACATTTTCGAGCGGCAGCCGGCGCACCGGCGCCATCAATTCGCCGACGCGCGCGCCGGCAAAGCTTGCCAGCGGCACCGGCGTGAACGGCGGACGATAGGTGGTGGTGCCGACCTCCGGCACCGTACGCCCGGTGATACCGGCCATCAGCGCCAGGCCGGGCAGGTTGGAGGTCTTGCCCTGGTCGGTCGCCATGCCGAGCGTGGTGTAGCGCTTCAGATGTTCGACCGAGACGAAGTTTTCGCGCGCCGCCAGTTCGACGTCCTTCACCGTCACGTCGTTCTGGTAATCGATCCAGATGCGCCCCTTAGAGCCCGGTATTGGCCATGCCGCGACTATGCCGCCCGTCGCCTCCGGCCCGGTGCTGCGTGGTGTTGCCGAGTTCTCCTTGCCGGCGAATGCCTTTCCCACGCCAGCAAACACCTCCGACAAGGAGACCGCGCCGGCTGCGGCGCCAACCACGGAGATACCATCGACCGGATCGCCTGGCAGGAAGGCGGCGCGCGCATCGCTCCAGGCGAGCTTGCCCTTGGCCTGGCCGAAGAGATGGATGGTCGGCGTCCACCCGCCGGAGACCAGGACGCAATCGGCATCGAACCTCGTGCCGTCGTCGAGCGTCACGCCGTCGACGCGCAGTCTGCCGCTGGCGGATGCGAGAGAACGCCCTTTGATCAACCGGACATTGGCCGGCGCGGCAGGCGTGCCGTTGCGCCGGATGTCGACAAGCCTGACTTCGGCGCCGGCCTCGGCAAGCGCCCCCGCCACCTCATAGG
>NZ_RZOM01000007.1:0-21916 GCF_003999175.1 Mesorhizobium sp. M7A.F.Ca.ET.027.03.2.1
GCCGAGGAGGGCAAGACAATCCCGGAAGGCTGGGCGCTGGACGCCAGCCTTCCGGGATTGTCTTGCCCTCCTCGGCCGCTTTGCGGATGTTGACGAAAGCGGTGGCGCTCGACGACTGGTCGATGACCAGCGGCGCCCCGTCGGCGGCGGGGGCGGCAAACGACATCGGGTTGGTGCAGTAGACCGGCTTGACCGAGCCCGAGCCGGCAAGCACGGCCGGGCCGTTGGTGGCGGCGAACGACACCAGCCCGAGTGTTGCCAGCCTTCCGGTGAAATAGCCGAGCGCGCCGCATGTATAGGCGTTCTTCTGCGAGAAGATGGCGACGCCGAACAGCTTTGCCGCCTTGGCGAGGTCGTCGATAGTGCGGTCGAAGCCGGTATGCGCCAGCCCCCGGCGTGCATCGGAGAGATAGACCGCAAGCGCCGGCCGGGTGATCACCGGGTCGGCATTGCCGTCGATGCGTCCGGCTTCCAGCGCCTCGAGATAGTCGATGAAATGCGACAGACCGACCGAGGAAAGCCCTTCGGCCTCGGCTGATATGATCGAAGCAGTGAGCGATTGTGCCGCTTCCTCGTTGGCGCCAGCGCCAAGTGCCGCCATCCGGCACAGTCCTTTTGCCTGGTCGAGACTGAGTTGCATGATGGCAATCCTAGGGGAATAGGGGAGTAAGGGAATAGGGGAATAGGGGAATGGTGAGCAGTGAATAGCGAATGGGGATGGAATTGTGAACGTGAATAGTGGCTGGCTACTCCCCTACTCCGCTCTAGCCAATCTTGTTGGGGATCCTGGCCTCTATCCTGCTGAAGGCGAAGACCAGAATACCGGTGATCGTCATGTAGATCAGCGCCAGCAGCAGCAGGGGCTCATAGGTGAGGTAGGTGTCCTGCCGCACCTTGGACGAAACGGCGAAGATGTCGATGACACTGATCGTTGCCACCAGCGGCGTCGATTTCAACTGCAGCACGGTCTCGCCGGTCAGCGTCGGCAGCGCCCGGTAGATGGCCTGCGGCAGCCAGATCCGCCGGAATGCCTTCCAGCGGCTCATGCCGAAGGCACGCGCCGCCTCCAGTTGTCCCTTGGGCACACCGGCAAAGGCGCCACGCATCACCTCGCCCTCATAGCCGGCGAAAGACAGGGTCAACGCCAGCACGCCATAGGGCCAGGCTTGCCTGAGATATGGCCACATCCAGGATTCGCGGATCCACGGATATTGCGGGAACAGCGAACCCAGGCCGTAATAGAGCAGCCAGAGCTGGATCAGCAGCGGCGTGCCCCGGATCACCGTGCAGAACACCTTGGCAGGCGCGGCGAACCAGAATGAGCCGGCGGCTTGCGCCAGCCCGAGCGGCACGGCGAGCAGAAAGCCCAGCACGCAGGTGACGGCCAGGATCCACAGCGACCGCCAGATGCCGATCAAGCCCATTTCATAATATTGCGGCAGCCAGTCCCAGCGCATGAAAAAGGCAGCCGACAAAACAAGGCCCAGTGCGATCAGGATCAGCACGATGCGGTGCGGCTGCAGCCACAGCGATGTTCGCGCGACGACGTTGATGATGGCAGCCTCGTTGGCCATCAGCGCGCCTCCTTGAGCGAAGGCATGCCGCGCCGCGACCAGGTCTCGACCCGGCCGATGACGAGGTTGGAGAACAGCGACAAAAGCAGATAGAGCACGCCCGCCGCGAAAAAGAAGGTGAAATAGGCTTTGGTGACACCCGCCGCCTGCCGCGTCGCCAGCGCCAGTTCGTAGAAGCCGACGACCGCCAATAGCGCGGTATCCTTGGTGGCGATCAGCCAGAGATTGGCGAGGCCCGGTATGGCGAAGGGCAGCATTGACGGCAAGGTGATGCGCCGCAACAGCAGGCCCGGAGACATTCCATAGGCGCGGGCGGCCTCGATCTGGCCCTGCGGAATGGCCAGGATCGCGCCGCGTATCACCTCTGTCGAATAGGCGCCCTGGACGAAGCCGAGCACGGCGATGCCGGCGGCAAGGCCGCTCACATCGACGCGCTGATAGCTCATGGCCGTCAGCGCCTGATTGATCAGGTCGGTTCCGGCGTAATAGAGCAGCAGGATCAGCACCAGTTCGGGCACGGCGCGCACGATGGTGGTGTAGACCGCCAGGAGATCGCGCACCACCGGCCCGCCATAAAGCTTGCCGTAGGCGCCGCCGGTGCCGATCAGAAGGCCGAGGCACGTGGCGCCCAGCGCGATCTCGATCGAGTGCAGCAGCCCGACCAGAAGCGTCTCGCCCCAGCCTGGCGGGTAGGGCGAGAGAAGCTCGGTGATGCCGGCCGCGGAGGCCGAAAGAAGTGCGTCGATCAGCGTCGCCCCCGAAGTGCTGGCCAACCGCCGACGGCTGTGTCGGCGGCAAACATGCCTGGGAAAGATCGGGCAGGTGGGGCATGGCGCTGACGCCATGCCCCACGGCTCATGCGAGGATCGTCAGTTCGACTGCGCGCCGCCGCCGCCGTAAATGTCGAAATCGAAGTATTTCTTCGAGATCTCGTCATATTTGCCGTTGGCGCGGATCGCCTTGATGCCGGCGTTGATCTTGCCCTTCAGTTCGGTGTCTTCCTTGCGCACGCCGGCGCCGACGCCCGGTCCGAGCACTTCGTCATCGGGAGCGACCATGCCCTTCAGGTCGCAGCAGGCCTTGCCCTGGTCGGATTTCAGGAACTCGCCAAGCGCGATGGAATCGGCCTGAACCGCATCGAGGCGGCCGGCGGCAAGATCGTTGTTGGCTTCGTCCTGGGTCTGGTATTCCTTGATCTCGGAGGCTGTGCTGCCAAAATGTTTCTTGGCGTAGACAGCGTGCACCGTCGAAACCTGCACGCCGACGATCTTACCCTTGAGGTCGTCCGGGGCGGAGCCGAATTTCTGGTCCTTGGGGCCGATGATCGCGGTCGGCGTGTTATAGTACTTGTCCGAGAAATCGATCGTCTTCGCGCGCTCGGCGGTGATCGACATCGAGGAGACGATGAGGTCGATCTTCTTGGTCGTCAGTGCCGGGATGATGCCGTCCCAGGCGACCGGAGTAATGACGCAATCGAGCTTCTCCTCGGCGCAGACGGCATCGATGAAGTCGATCTCCCAGCCAACCCACTTGCCCGAAGCATCGGGCGAGGTGAAGGGCGGATAAGGCTCGGCTGCGACGCCGATCTTGACCGGATCGGCCTTGGCCACGCCCATGGCTGCGACGCCGAGCAGCAGCGCTGCGGCGAATGTCTTCAGAACGGTCTTCATTTCATGACTCCCAGTTTGTTGTTGGTTCCCGGTTTTCTTCCGTCCCGGCCTGTCCTAGCCGATGTTGCGGATGAACTGCTTCAGCCTTTCGGATCTGGGCGCGCCGAAGATCTGCTCGGGCGGGCCTTCTTCCTCGACCAATCCATTGTAGAGATAGACGACATGCGTCGCGACCTCGCGGGCGAACTTCATCTCGTGGGTGACCAGCACCATGGTGCGGCCTTCGCGCGCCAGGTCGCCGATCACCTTCAACACCTCACCGACCAGCTCGGGATCGAGTGCGGAGGTGGGCTCGTCGAACAGCATGACGCGCGGATTGATGGCCAGCGCACGGGCGATCGCCGCGCGCTGCTGCTGGCCGCCCGACAGATAGGCCGGATAGACGTCGCGCTTTTCGGCCAGACCGACACGGGCGAGCAGTTTCTCGGCCTCGCCGATCGCCACATCGCGCTTGACGCCAAGCACATGTACGGGAACTTCGATGACGTTTTCGATCAGCGTCATGTGGCTCCAAAGGTTGAAGTTCTGGAACACCATGCCGAGCTTGGAGCGGATGCGCTCGATCTGCTTGCGGTCGGCCGGAACCGTATGCCCATGGCTGTCGGCCTTGAGCTTGATCTCCTCGCCATTGACGCGAATGATGCCGCTGGTCGGGTTTTCCAGGCAGTTGATGCAGCGCAGCAGGGTGGATTTGCCGGAGCCCGAGCCGCCGATGATTGCGATGACCTCGCCGTCGCGCGCCGACAGCGAGACGCCCTTCAGCACATGCAGCTCACCGAACTTCTTGTGCAGGTTTTCGACGTGGATGGCTTCGGCGGCGCCGTCATGCGCCTTGCCGGATTGGACTGTGGCAGCTTCCACCACGCTCACTGGGTGACCTCTACAGGGTCGGTGGCGGTTCGTCGAACGTCTATCCGGCTAATCAACATATACGCTGTACTGCCCCGCTCCAGACTTCAGCATGGACCCAACGGCGCGAGCCCGTCAATCCTGCTTATTACGGCACTTGCGAGCTTGTTGTGCAAGTGTATAAATAGCCTTCCATGAAATTTTCTCGATTTTTTTCAGCGAAAAAGGACTTCGATGAGCGCTTTCGGATCACAGTCCATGGCGGCGCCGCTGCGCCGCGTGCTGATGCGGTCGGCGGCCCACGCCATGCGCAATGCCGACAGGGCTGCTTGGCACTATGGCCCGGGTTTCAATCCGGCGAAAGCGGCATCGCAGCACGCGCTCCTTGCTGAACTGGTGGCGGCTTCCGGTGCCGAAATCGAATGGATCGAGGACACGGCGGATGGACTTTCGGATTCGGTGTTCACGCACGACCCGTCGCTGATGACCGATCGCGGCGCGCTGATCCTGTCCATGGGCAAGCCGTTGCGCGCCAGGGAGCCCTCGCTGCATGAGGAAACCTACCGAAGGCTGGGTATTCCAATCCTGGGCCGCGTCGAGGTTCCTGGCCAGGTCGAAGGCGGTGATTGTGTATGGCTCGATGCCCGCACGCTGGTGATCGGGCGCGGTGTCCGCTCCAACCAGGAAGGCATCCAGCAGGTTTCCAACCTGCTGACGCCGCTGGGCGTTTCCGTCTACGGCTTTGATCTGCCGCTGTGGCAAGGCGAAGAGGCGTGCCTGCATCTGATGTCGGTGATCAGCCCGCTGGCCGACGACCTCGCACTGGTCTATTCACCGCTTTTGCCGGCCCCGTTCTATCAGATGCTGAAGGCGCGCAACATCCGGCTGGTCGAAGGCGACGCCGAAGAGTTCGCGGCTTCCAACGGCCTTAGCCTGAACGTGCTGCCGACCAGCCCACACAAGGTCATTGCCGTCGCAGGCTTTCCAAAGACCAAAGCCGCGATGGAAGCCGCCGGCTGCACGGTCGAAATCTTCGAGGCGGATGCGCTCTGCATCGCCTGCGAGGGCGGGCCGACATGCCTGACGCGACCGATCCTGCGCCAATGAATATGCCATCCCGCCGCAGGTTCCGTCGCGAGGGCGAGGAGCGGCGGCGGCAGGATCTGATCGAGGCCACTCTGGACAGCGTGGCGGAACATGGCCTGCAGGGCGCCACCTTGCGCACCATCGCATTGCGTGCCGGCGTCACCGCTGGGCTGATCCGGCACTATTTTCCCGGCAAGGAAGAATTGCTGCAGGAAGCCTATGCAGCGCTGATGGGCCGCATGACCGAGCAGGCGAAAGCGGCTTTGGTCATGGAGAATGCCTCGCCTCGCCAGCGCCTTGCGGCTTTCGTCACCGCCAACCTCAATGCGCCGATCATCGATGCGCGGGTGTTTTCGCTCTGGGCAACCTTCATCGGCCGCGCCAGAGCGGATCCGACCTTGGCCCGCGCCCACCGCGAAGGCTACCTTGGTTTTCGCAATGAGGTGGAGGCGGTTGTGGCTGAGGTGCTCGCCGCCGAACGGCGCAATCCGGACGCAAGCCAATTGCGCCACCATGCCATCGCGATTAATGCGATCATCGACGGACTCTGGATCGAAGGCTGCCTGGCCGGCGAGATGTTCTCGGCCGGCGAGTTGGCGGCGATCGGCATCAAGACTGTCGAGGCCGAACTAGGCCTCGCGCCGGACGGGGAGGAAAACCAATGACGACACTCGGCGAAGCCCTCATCTCGCTGCTTGAAGCGCATGGCGTCGACACGGTGTTCGGGATTCCGGGCGTCCACACGGTCGAGCTCTACCGCGGGCTGGCACGCTCGAATATCCGCCACGTCACGCCGCGTCACGAACAGGGCGCCGGCTTCATGGCCGATGGCTATGCGCGCGCCAGCGGCAAGCCGGGCGTCGCCTTTGTCATCACCGGACCGGGGCTCACCAACACCATCACCGCCATGGGGCAGGCACGCGCCGATTCGGTACCGATGCTGGTCATATCAGGCGTCAACGCCACGCCGACGCTGGGCAAGGGGCTGGGCCATCTGCATGAATTGCCGGACCAGCGCGGCATGATGGAGAAGGTGGCGCTGTTTTCGCAGCGCGTTACCGAGGCCGGCGAATTGCCCGGTGCCCTGGCGCAGGCCTTTGCCCTGTTTTCATCGGCGCGGCCCGGCCCGGTGCATATCGAGATCCCGACCGACGTCATGGTCAAGTCGGCGGATGGCATCGCTGCCATGCTGAGCAATGTGACCCCACCCGCGCCGGAAGGTGCCGCAATTGCCAGCGCGGCCAAACTCATCGGTGCCGCGCGCCGCCCGCTGATCCTGGTCGGCGGCGGCGCCAAACGCGCCGAAGCGCCACTGCGGCGTCTGGCCGAGCGGCTGGGAGCGCCGGTCGTCCAGACCGCCAATGCGCGCGGCCTGCTGCATGGTCATCCGCTTTGCGTGCCGGCCAGTCCCAGCCTGAAGACAGTGCGGGCGCTGATGGCCGACGCCGACCTGGTCATTGCCGCCGGCACCGAATTCGGCCCGACCGACTATGACGGCTACAGCGATGGCGGCTTTGTCCTGCCCGCCAATCTGATCCGCATCGATATCGGCGCCGACCAGCTTGCCCGCCGCCCGGCGACGGTTTCGATCCAGGCCGATTGCGCCGAGGCGCTCGAAGCGCTGCTTCTGCAGACGGGCCATATCCCGGCAAGCGAAGGTGGGCCGACACGCGCCGCCGCCGCCCGGGAAGCAGCCTTTGCCGAACTCAATCCAACACTGCAGGCACAGGTGCGCGCCGTCGAGATGATCCGCGACACCTTGCCGGGCGCGCTCATCGTCGGCGATTCGACGCAGCCGATCTATGCGGCCAACCTCTATTACGACCATGACCGCCCAGGCGGCTGGTTCAATGCCGCCACCGGCTTCGGCGCGCTCGGCTATGGCCCGCCGGCGGCGATTGGCGCGGCCCTTGCGATACCCGATGCGCCGGTTGTCTGCCTGACCGGCGACGGCGGCTTCCAGTTCACGTTGCCGGAGTTGGGCGCCGCGCTCGACGCGCGGGCGCCGGTCATCTTCATCCTCTGGAATAACAGAGGCTACCGCGAGATCGAAACCTCGATGCTCGATGTCGGTGTCGAGCCGGTCGGTGTATCGCCGGCGCCGCCGGATTTCTGCAAGCTGGCCGAGGCCTATGGCATCGGCGCCGAACGGCTTGCCGACATCGAGGCTCTCGCGGACGCGTTGAAGCGCGCCCGGGCCACCGGACTGCCGCGCGTCATCGAAATCACGGTTGACTGAAGGACGGTGCTACGTATTTCCCGTCTCGCCGGCCCTGAACCACGGCCGGCCGGTGGGCGGACGCATGCAAAGACGCGACAACTGCCATGTCGAGATGTCAATTGAGTGACGGGGCAAAAGGCGCGACGCTTCGCGTCGGCGGCACAGAAACGACCTAACGATAAAAAAATGACAGGAGCGTCCAAGATGACGGAAACACTTGAAGGCAAGCATATCGTCGTGACCGGTGGGACCGGTGCGCTCGGCGGTGCGGTTGTCGGCAAACTGCTGAGTGACGGCGCGATCTGCCATGTGCCCAATGCCCATGCCGCCGCACCAGCGCATTTTCCCTTCGCCGCGCATGACCGTGTCCAGTTGGTGCACAATGTCGATCTCTCGGACCCCGCCAAGGTCGAGGCGTTCTACAGTCAGGTTCCAGGCCTGTGGGGCTCAATCCACCTGGCCGGCGGCTTCACCGCCGCACCGGTGGAAAAGATCGAGTCAGCATCTTTTGCCGAGATGATGGACACCAATGCGCGCACCGCCTTCCTGTGCTGCCGCGCCGCGATCCGCTCGATGCTGGCGTCGGACATCGCGGGCCGTATCGTCAACGTCACCGCGCGCGCTGGGCTCGATCCGCGGCGCGGCGCCGGCATGGTCGCCTACGCCGCCAGCAAGGCCGCGGTTGCCGCGATGACCGTGGCGATGGCGGAGGAGCTGAAGCACAGGGGCATCCTGGTCAATGCGGTGGCGCCGTCGACGCTTGATACGCCGGCAAACCGTGCCGACATGCCGGATGCCGATGTCACCAGATGGGTCAGCCTCGAAGCCGCCGCCGAGGCCATCGCCTACCTTGCCTCGCCGGCCAATCAGGCGATGAGCGGCACGCTGGTGCCGCTTTACGGCAGGGCGTAACCTTCCAACCCTTCACGTCGGTCAAGTCAAAGAAAAACCCCGCCGGATCGCTCCGGCGGGGTTTTTGTTGAGGCCGCGCGCAAGGCGCGGCAACAGCTAATGCTTAGCTGCCCTGCTTCTTCAGCGCGGCACCCAGGATGTCGCCCAGCGAAGCGCCGGAGTCGGTCGAGCCATACTGAGCGACCGCTTCCTTCTCTTCGGCGATTTCCAGCGCCTTGATCGAGACCTGCAGCTTGCGGGTCTTCTTGTCGAAGGCGATGACGCGGGCATCGACCTTCTGGCCAACGGTGAAGCGCTCGGGGCGCTGCTCGTCGCGGTCACGGCTCAGATCGGAGCGCTTGATGAAGGTCTCGATGCCGCTGTCGACCAGCCGCACTTCAAGACCGCCATCCTTGACGCCGATGACTTCACAGGTGACGACCGCGTTCTTGCGCAGTTCGCCTGAAGTCGCCGCTTCGCCGACCGTATCCTTGGCCAGCTGCTTGATGCCGAGCGAGATGCGCTCCTTGTCGATGTCGACATCGAGCACCTGCGCCTTGACCATGTCGCCGCGATTGTACTCTTCGATGACCTGCTCGCCCGGACGGGTCCAGTCGAGGTCGGAAAGGTGCACCATGCCGTCCACGTCGCCTTCGAGGCCGATGAACAGGCCGAACTCGGTCTTGTTCTTGACCTCGCCCTCGACCTGGCTGCCGACCGGATGGCTCGAGGCGAAAGCCTGCCACGGATTCTCGAGCGTCTGCTTGAGGCCGAGCGAGATGCGGCGCTTGGCCGGATCGACCTCGAGCACCACCACGTCGACTTCCTGGGTCGTCGACAGGATCTTGCCGGGATGCACGTTCTTCTTCGTCCACGACATTTCCGAAACGTGGATGAGACCCTCGATGCCCGGCTCCAGCTCGACGAATGCGCCGTAGTCGGTGATGTTGGTGACGGTACCCTTGATCTTCTTGCCGATCGGGAACTTGGTGCCGATCTCGGACCACGGATCACTCTCGAGCTGCTTCATGCCGAGCGAGATGCGGTGGGTTTCCTGGTTGATGCGGATGATCTGCACCTTGACGGTCTGACCGATGTTGAGGATTTCGGTCGGATGGTTGACGCGGCGCCATGCCATGTCGGTGACATGCAGCAGGCCGTCGATGCCGCCGAGGTCGACGAACGCACCATAGTCGGTGATGTTCTTGACGACGCCTTCGACAACCTGGCCTTCTTCGAGGTTCTGCACGATTTCCGAACGCTGTTCGGCGCGGCTCTCTTCGAGCACGGTACGGCGCGACACCACGATGTTGCCGCGGCGACGATCCATCTTGAGGATCTCGAAGGGCTGCGGGTTGTGCATCAGCGGGGAGACGTCGCGGATCGGGCGGATATCGACCTGGCTGCGCGGCAGGAAGGCCACGGCGCCGTCGAGGTCGACAGTGAAGCCGCCCTTGACCTGGTTGAAGATGACGCCTTCGACGCGCTCACCCTTGGTGAACTTCTCTTCGAGACGGACCCAGCTCTCTTCGCGGCGGGCCTTCTCACGGGAAAGCATCGCTTCGCCAAGCGCGTTCTCGATGCGCTCGACATAGACTTCGACGGTGTCACCGACCTTGAGGGTGGTGTCCTTGCCCTTGACGCCGAATTCCTTCAGCGGCACGCGGCCTTCGACCTTGAGGCCGACGTCGATGATGGCCATGTCCTTTTCGATCGCGGTGATCGTACCCTTGACGACCTGACCTTCGCCGGAATGGCCTGTGGTAAATGATTCTTCGAGCAGGCTCGCGAAATCATCGCGAGTGGGATTTGCAGCTGACATTGTTTCTCCTGGAGTGCCCCGCATCTAGAAGCGGGACGGGCGCCGTAGGTTAGCGTTGCGTTGGCCTGCCGGCGTTCCGGGCTACAAAAACCCTGGGCCGCTTTTTAAGCGGCAATTCCGGCGCATGAAGAATGCTGGCAGGCTGGTTCGTGCCCGATATGGGTATTTTCTTCGCCTCCGACAACGGAAATACGAGGGAAAACCCGGATCAGGCCTTGTCTCTCTTGGCCAGCACGTCGTCTATGATCGCCATGGCTGCAAGAAACGCGGCTTCTATAGCCATTTCGCTGGTATCAAGCAAGTGCGCGTCGACCGCCGGCTTCAACGGTGAGTCCGCTCGACCCATGTCGCGCTCGTCGCGACGCACGATATCGGCGAGGATCTCGGTGAAATCAGCGGTCCCGCCGATGCTCTCGATCTCGGCCAGCCGGCGCTGTGCCCGCACCTCGGCGCTGGCCGTCACATAGAGTTTGATGTCGGCGTCGGGGCACACCACGGTGCCGATGTCGCGGCCGTCGAGCACGGCCCCGGGCGGCGTCTTGGCGAAGTCGCGCTGCTTTTCGACGAGGATGCGCCGCACCGTCGGGTACACCGCGACCTTCGAGGCGGCCTCGCCGACCGCATGCGCCGACAAGACCGTCCGGTCGAGCCTTGCCAGATCGACCTGGCGGGCAGCGGTTTCAGCCGCCGAGACATTGTCGAGCGGCAGCGCGTGCTGGATGAGCGCATAGGCGACGGCGCGATAGGTAAGACCGGTGTCGAGCAGGTTCAGCCGGTAGTGGTCGGCCAACCGCCGGGCGAGGGTGCCTTTGCCGGCGCCGGCGGGGCCGTCGATGGCGATGGTGAAGGTCGAGCTCATTTGGCTGGTCTGAAAAATCGAAATGCCAACACCGCCGCGGCAATCAGAACCGACAGCGGCAGCGCTATAAACGGTACGACGCCAATTGTTACAAAAGCCATTGCACCGAACCCTTTGATCAGCACCGCAAGGAAAACCCATTTGTTGTTTTCCAGGAGGGTGGCTGCGTAAACCGACAGATACATCATCAGAAATTGAAGTAACAAAATCCAAAAAAGAAAGGCAAAAATGCCTACGCGGTTTTTGAAAACAAAACGCTCAATTAGATAAGGGACCAACGCCGCTCCTAGGCAAGCTCCTAGGATTGGCCAGTCGTGCAACATTTGCTATCCAATCTCCGCGCCCAGTGCCTTCATCAGCCCCATGAATTCCGGAAAACTCGTCGCGATCATCGCCTGATCGTCGATGGTCACCGGCTTTTCCGTCGCCAGCCCCATCACCAGAAAGCTCATGGCGATGCGGTGGTCGAGGTGAGTCTGCACGGTGGTGCCCTGGCCGTTGGGATGGCCGCCAAGGCCCTTGCCGCTCGGTTTGCCGCGCACGGCGAGCGAAGCCTCGCCCTCGGTGCAGTCGACGCCGTTGAGCTTCAGCCCGTTGGCGACGGCCGACAGCCGGTCGGACTCTTTCACCCGCAGCTCTTCCAGCCCTTGCATAAGCGTTTCCCCCTCGGCAAAGCTGGCAGCGACCGCGAGCACAGGGTACTCATCGATCATGGACGGCGCCCGCTCGGGCGGCACGATGACGCCTTTCAGTTCGGAGTAACGCACGCGCAGATCGGCGACGTCTTCGCCGCCGGCGTTGCGCGGGTTGAGGATATCGATCTTGCCGCCCATCTCCTGCAGCGTCAAAAGCAGGCCGGTGCGGGTCGGGTTCATCAGCACGTTTTCTATTGTGATGTCCGAACCCGGCACAATCAGTGCCGCCACCAGCGGGAAGCCGGCCGAGGATGGGTCGCCCGGCACGGCGATCGTCTGGCCGGTCAGTCTGCCCTGGCCTTCGATGAAGATGTGGCGCACGCCGCGCTCGTCGGTCTCGACCGACAGATTGGCGCCAAAACCCTTCAGCATCTTTTCGGTGTGGTCGCGCGTCATGACAGGCTCGATCACCGTGGTGATGCCCGGCGTGTTCAGTCCGGCCAGCAGCACCGCCGATTTCACCTGCGCCGAGGCCATCGGCACGCGGTAGGTGATCGGGGCGGCGTGCTTCGGTCCATGCAGCGTGATCGGCATGCGGTCGCCTGGCGTCGCCTTCAGCACCTGCACGCCCATCTGGCGCAAGGGTTCCAGCACGCGGCCCATCGGCCGGCCCGACAGCGAGGCGTCGCCGATGAAGGTCGTCTCCATGTCATAGGTGCCGACAAGGCCCATGGTCAGCCGCGAGCCGGTGCCGGCATTGCCGAAGTCGAGCGGGCCTTCCGGCTGCAACAGTGCGCCGTTGCCGGTGCCGCGGATCACCCACTCGTCGCCGTTCTTCTCGATATGTGCGCCCATTGCCTTCATGGCCGCACCCGTGCGCATCACGTCCTCGCCTTCGAGCAGGCCGGTGATGCGAGTCTCCCCGGAGGCGAGGCCGCCGAACATGAAGGAACGGTGCGAGATCGACTTGTCGCCCGGCACGCGCGCGATGCCGGAAAGGGCTGGGGATTGGCGGGCGGTGGCCGGCTTGGGGGCGGCGGCGTGAGACATGGAATTTCCCTGGACGGAATGCCGGCAGGCCGGCGCTTTTCATTTGTTGCGGCGGTCTCGTATCACGGCGGGCCGAAATGGTCATCCCCCATGGTCGTCACTGACGCGAGGCCTTTCAATGCATGGTTTTGTGACGCCGGCTTTTCGCTTTGACACCGCTGCAAACTGTGGTTAAGGGGACCACTCTTTTATTGACGAGGCTTGCCGTGGCAAAAACCGAACTTGGCACAAAACGTATCGACCCGGAGACGGGCCGAAAATTCTACGACCTGAACAAGGACCCGATCGTCTCGCCCTACACCGGCAAGACCTATCCGCGTTCCTATTTCGAGGAAGGCAAGATTGCCGCTCTCGAGGAGGAAGAGGAAGTGGCCGAGAAGGAAGTGGACGCCGAGGAAGAAGAAGGCGTTGAGGTCGTCTCGCTCGAAGAGGCTGATGAGGACGTCAAGGGCGACGACCTGCCGGATCTTGGCGACGACGAGGACGACGTCGATCTCGGCGACGACGAAGATGACACCTTCCTTGCCGACGAAGAGGAAGAAGACGACGATGTCGCCGACATGATCGGCGTCGGCGACGACGACGACGAGGTCTGATCGGCCTTGAAAGCGGGTGTTTGCGGGCTTTCGAGGCCTGTGAAGAAAAAGCGGCTCTCGAAGGCTTGATATCTGAGAAGGGCGGGGTTAGAAGCCGCCTGCACTAACGGCGCGGTCTCCAACCCGCGCCGGATCTCTTCGCCGGAAACGGCGCCGGTTGACTGCCGGAAGTGGGGCCATAGCTCAGTTGGGAGAGCGCTTGAATGGCATTCAAGAGGTCGTCGGTTCGATCCCGATTGGCTCCACCAAACAGTCCCTCTGCAATTCGCAGCCGATGAATGTGCCGCACTGCGGCCATCGCGCTTGATGGCCAGTTCAGGCAACGCCGCTGAAAGCGCCTCCATCAACGGAACGAACGAGCCATTTCTCGAGAGCGATCGCTCGCCGGACAAAGTCCTCATTGTTCATGGAGCGCTTAGAGACTGAAAGGCAGCCCGATCACCACTCGGCGAAGGAGCCGTCCTTGTGGCGCCAGACCGGATTGCGCCAGCGGTGGCCTTCCTTGGCGCGTTCCTTGACATAGTCCTCGTCGATCTCGACACCCAGGCCCGGTCCGTCGGGAATGGCGACATAACCATCCTCGTAGCGGAAGACATCCTTGTTGGCGGCATAGTCGAGCAGGTCGTTGGCGGCATTGTAGTGGATGCCGAGGCTCTGCTCCTGGATGAAGCAGTTGTAGCTGACCGCGTCGAGCTGCAGGCACGCAGCAAGCGCGATCGGCCCGAGAGGGCAATGCGGCGCCACCGCCACGTCATAGGCTTCCGCCATCGCCGCGATCTTGCGGCATTCGGTGATGCCGCCGGCATGCGACAGGTCTGGCTGGATGATATCGACGACACCTTCCTCGAACACCGACTTGAAGTCCCAGCGGCTGTAGAGCCGCTCACCGAGCGCAATCGGCGTCGAGCCAAGCGCGGCGATCTCCTTCAGCGCCTCGCGGTTTTCGCTGAGCACCGGCTCCTCGATGAACATCAGCCTGTAAGGCTCCAGTTCTTTGACCAGGGCACGCGCCATCGGCCGGTGGACGCGCCCATGAAAATCGACGGCGATGCCGATGTTGGGTCCGACCGCCTCGCGCACCATGGCGACGCGTTCGACAGCGGCATCGATCTTGTCGTGGCTGTCGACGATCTGCAACTCCTCGGTACCGTTCATCTTCAACGCCAGGAAACCGCGTGCAACCATTTCCTTGGCTCCAGCGGCCACTTCGGCCGGCCGGTCGCCGCCGATCCAGGAATAGACCTTGATCGTGTCGCGCAGCTTGCCTCCGAGCAGTTCATGCACAGACACGCCGAGCGCCTTGCCCTTGATGTCCCACAGTGCCTGGTCGATGCCCGCAATGGCGCTCATCAGGATCGGCCCGCCACGGTAGAAGCCGCCGCGGTGCATCACCGTCCAGTGGTCCTCGATCAGGCGGGGATCCTTGCCGATGAGGTAATCGCCAAGCTCCTTGACCGCTGCCTCGACGGTCAGTGCCCGGCCCTCGACGACCGGCTCGCCCCAGCCGGTGACGCCGGCATCGGTCTCGATTTTCAGGAACAGCCAGCGCGGCGGAACGATGTAGGTGGTGAGCGAGATGATTTTCATGCGCAGTCTCAGTTGCTCTTGAGTTTCTTGGCGCTGACGAGGTCGCGCGCCGCAAGGTCGAGGATCTTGTTTGCGGCCCCACGCGCCGCCTCGGCGTCGCGCATGCGCAGCGCCTCGACCACCTCGCGGTGCGCCGCCACGGCCTCCATGCGCCGGTCGAGCGAAATCACCGCCGTCGCCTCGAGCGAGAATTTCAGCCCGGTGTCGATGAGATTACCGATCTGGCGAAAGATCGGGTTGTGGCTCGCGGCATAGACGATCTGGTGGAAAGCGATGTCGCTGCGCGAGAAGGCGGCGAGGTCCTCGCCAGCGCCGGCCATGCCTCGCCATGCCGCTTCGAGGTCGGCGATTTCCTGCAGCGTCGCGCGGGTGGCGGCGAGTTCTGCGACCAGCGGTTCGATGGCGCGGCGCGTTTCGAGGATGGCGTCGAAGAGCTTGTCGTCCAGCGCGTGCGGCGCGTGCCAGGCGAGCACCTGCGGGTCGATGATGTTCCAGTCGTCCTCGTTACAGACGATCGTGCCGATGCGTGGCCGCGACAGCACCAGCCCTTTGGCGGCCAGCACCTTCAGGGCTTCGCGGATCACGGTGCGGCTGACGCCATACTCGACGCCCAGTTCATTTTCGGTCGGCAGTGAGGAACCAGCCGGGTAGCGCCCGGAGAAGATGTCCGAGGCTATCGCCTTGGTCACATCGGGCATCACGCGCGGGCGGCGAGTGGTCGTATCTCCCGGGGCTTTTTTCAGAATCTCGGTCACCTCAGCCCTCCTCCAAGGCGGCGAACCGCTGGTTTCGCACAATCGGTCCGCCCTTAACGGATGCGGATCGATTGCGCCAGCGATCGCTGGCCAGAGCATGTACATTAATTATCATACCAGATCAATTGACGAGTATGATAAAAGCGATTAGAGACTCCGGCATCCGGGCTGAGCGCCCGGTCTATCGCTGGGAGGTAATCATGCGACTTTTGAAGACCGCGCTCGTCGCGGGCGCGCTTGCCGTGCTGTCCGTCACGACCATCGCTGCATATGCTCAGGACACCAAGATCGGTTTCATCGTCAAACAGCCCGAGGAGCCGTGGTTCCAGGATGAATGGAAGTTCGCCGACCAGGCCGCCAAGGAGAAGGGCTTTACCCTGGTCAAGATCGGCGCCGAGGACGGTGAGAAGCTGATGTCGGCGATCGACAATCTCGGCGCCCAGGGCGCCCAGGGCTTCATCGTCTGCACACCGGACGTGAAGCTTGGCCCCGGCATCGTCGCCAAGGCCGCCGCCAACAATCTCAAGCTGATGACTGTCGACGACCGTCTGGTCGGCGCCGACGGCAAGGCGCTGGAAGACGTGCCGCATATGGGCATTTCGGCCACCAAGATCGGCGAAGCCGTCGGCCAGGCGATCATCGACGAAATGAAGGCACGCGGCTGGAAGGCCGACGAGGTCGGCGCCATCCGCGTCTCCTACGACCAACTGCCGACCGCGGTCGACCGCGTCGAAGGTGCCATCTCGGTGCTGAAGGCAAACGGCTTCAAGGCCGAGAACATCTTCGACGCGCCACAGGCCAAGACCGACACCGAAGCCGCCCTCAACGCCGCAACGGTCGTGCTCAACGCCCATGCCGACATCAAGAAATGGGTCTCCTTCGGCCTCAACGATGAGGCGGTGCTCGGCGCAGTGCGTGCTTCCGAAAGCGTCGGCATCCCCGCTGACAGCGTGATCGGCGTTGGCATTGGCGGCGCGGATTCCGCAATCAACGAGTTCAAGAAGCCGACCGCCACTGGCTTCGTCGGCACCGTGATCATCTCGCCGAAGCGTCATGGCTACGAGACGGCGCTCAACATGTATGACTGGGTTGCCAACAACAAGGAACCGGAGAAGCTGATCCTGACTTCCGGTGCACTCGCCAAGCGTGACGACTACCAGAAGGTCCGCCAGGGCCTCGGCATCGAATAATCCTCCCTGTACAAACAGGCGGCTCATCCCGCCGCCTGTTTGTCATGGCTCAAAAGGATCGGCTCGTGTCCTTTCTCGACTTCTCGCACATCACCAAGACCTATCCGGGCGTCAAGGCGCTGTCGGACGTCTCGTTCGGCGTCGACAAAGGCGCCGTGCATGGCCTGATGGGCGAGAACGGCGCCGGCAAATCCACCCTGATCAAGATCCTCTCCGGCGACCAGCATGCCGATCAGGGTGAGATCCGCATTGACGGCAGGGTTCAGGCCTATACCTCGACCCGGGATGCCTTCGACAATGGCGTCATTGTCATTCATCAGGAACTGCAACTCGTTCCTGAACTCACCGTTGCCGAAAACCTCAGCCTAGGTCGTTTCCCCGCCAACGCCGGCATCATCGCCGGCCGCCGGATGCTGGACGACGTCGGCGCCAAGCTGAAATCGGCCGGTATCGACATCGACATGCGCCGCAAGGTCAAGACGCTGTCGATCGGCGAACGCCAGATGGTCGAGATCGCCAAGGCGGTCATGCTCGACGCACGCGTTATTGCGCTGGACGAACCGACCTCGTCACTGTCCTCGCGCGAAAGCGAAATCCTGTTTGCCCTGATCAATCGCCTGCGCAGCGAGGGCAAGGTCATCATCTACGTCTCGCACAGGCTCGACGAGGTGTTCCGGCTCTGCGACAGCTTGACCGTGCTGCGCGACGGCAAGCTCGCGGCGCACCACGCGTCGCTGAAAGGCGTCACCCGCGATCAGGTCGTCGCGGAGATGGTCGGCCGCGAGATTTCGGATATCTGGGGTTTTCGCGCACGAAAAACAGGCGATGTCCGCCTGAAGGTCGACGCTCTCAGCGGCCCCAAACTGCAGACACCGGCCAGTTTCGAGGCAAGGGCAGGCGAGATCGTCGGCTTCTTCGGCCTGATCGGCGCCGGGCGCTCGGAGCTGATGCGGTTGGTCTATGGCGCCGATCCGCGTTCGGGCGGCACCATCACCGTCGACGGCAAGCTGGTTCGCGCCACCGATCCGCGTGGCACGATCCGGGCCGGCATCGTGCTGTGCTCGGAGGATCGCAAGCATGACGGCATCATCCAGGGGCGCTCGGTCGAGGAGAACATCAACATCTCGTCGCGGCGCCATCACACACGCTTCGGCGTGCTCAACCGCGCCAGCGAGATCGCCACGGCCGAGACCTTTATCAAGAAGCTGAAGGTGCGCACGCCGTCGCGCAAGCAGGACATCATCAACCTCTCCGGCGGCAACCAGCAGAAGGTCATCCTCGGCCGCTGGCTGTCCGAACAGGGCGTGCGGGTGCTCATTGTCGACGAGCCGACGCGCGGCATCGATGTCGGTGCCAAATCGGAAATCTACGAACTGCTCTACCAGCTTGCGCAGGACGGCATGGCGATCGTCGTGGTCTCGTCCGAACTGCCGGAGGTGATGGGCATCTGCGACCGTATTCTGGTGATGTGCGGTGGCCGCGTCAGCGCTGAACTCACCCGCGACCAGTTCGCCGAAAGGGCGATCCTGGCCGCCGCTCTGCCCGATCAGAAAACCCCCGACGCGATCGCATCCTGAGGACTTTGGCATGACCGACCAGTTGAAAAAAATCCTGCTCGGCGAACAGGGCCTCGTCGTCATCTTTGTCGTCGCCTTCGCGCTGGTGTCGGCTCTGGTGCCGAACTTCCTTACGGACCGCAACATGCTCGGCCTGCTGCAGTCGGTGGTCACCGTCGGTATCGTCGCCTGCACCATGATGTTCTGCCTCGCCGCGCGCGACTTCGACCTGTCGGTCGGTTCGATCGTCGCCTTTGCCGGCATGGTCGCTGTGATGGCCTCGAATTACACCGGCTCGATCCTGCTTGGCCTGCTGGCGGCAATCGCCTGCGGCGCTTTCGTCGGCTTCATCAACGGCGTTGTCATCGCCAAATTTCGCATCAACGCGCTGATCACGACGCTGGCCACCATGCAGATCGTGCGCGGCTTTGCGCTGATCGCGTCCGACGGCCGCGCCGTCGGCATCAACAGCCCGGATTTCTATCAGCTGGCGCTCTCGAAACTGCTCGGCATACCGACGCCGGTCTGGGTGCTTGCCATCCTGTTTTGCATCTTCGGCTTCGTCCTCAACCGGACCGTCTTCGGCAAGAACACGCTGGCCATCGGCGGCAATCCGGAGGCCTCGCGGCTTGCCGGCGTCAATGTCGACCGGACGCGCATCTGGATTTTTGCGCTGCAAGGCGTCGTCTGCGGTATCGCCGGCATCCTGCTGGCGTCGCGCATCACCTCGGGCCAGCCCAACGCGGCGGTCGGGCTGGAACTCTCGGTCATTTCGGCCTGCGTGCTCGGCGGCGTTTCGCTCGCCGGCGGCCGCGCCACCATGTCGGGCGTCATCGTCGGCGTGCTGATCATGGGAATCGCCGAAAACGCCATGAACCTGCTCAACATCCCGGCCTTCTACCAGTACATCGTGCGCGGCGTTATTTTGCTGCTAGCCGTGCTGCTCGACAATCTGCGCTCATCGGCACTGGGTCGGCGATAGGCTGGAGGAACAAAAATGGCTGAGCGCCTTTCCGGCAAACGCATCTTCCTGACGGGTGCAGCGCAAGGCATCGGGCTTGCCATCGCCGAAGCCTGTTTGGCCGAAGGCGCAAAACTGTTCCTGGTCGACCGCGATGCCGCACTGCTGGACAAGGCAGTCGCCGGCCTTGCCGCACCGCAAGGCCATGTCGGACATGTTGCGGCCGACATAAGCGACAGCACCGGGATTGCGGCTGCCGTCAGCCAAGCGGCTGCCGAGATCGGCCCGATCAACGCGCTGATCAACAATGCCGGGGTCAATGTGTTCTCGACGCCTCTCGAGGCGACCGAGGAAGAGTGGAACCGCAACTTCGACGTCAACGTCAAGGGAGCCTGGAACTGCAGCAAGGCGGTGCTGCCGGGCATGATCGCGAGCGGCGGCGGCGCCATCCTCAACATCGCCTCGACGCACAGCTTCACCATCATCCCGCATACCTTCCCCTATCCGATCGCCAAGCACGCGCTGCTCGGCCTGACCAAATCGCTGGCACTCGAATATGCGGCGCAAGGCGTGCGCGTGAACGCGCTGGCGCCGGGCTATGTCGAGACGCAGAAGGCGATCGATTACTGGAACAGCTTTGCCGACCCGGCCACAGCACGCGCCAACACCATGGCACTGCACCCCGGCGGCCGCATCGCCACGGCGCACGAGATCGCGCTTGCCGCGGTGTTCATGATTTCCGACGAGTGCCCGTTCATGAACGCGGCCACGCTCGTCGTCGACGGTGGACTGAGCCAGCTCCAGCATCCCGCCTGAACGCCGGAAAGACCATGACCAAGAGACGATCGCAGCAGTGGTTCGGCGGGCTGGGCAAGGATGCCTTCATCCACCGCAGCTGGATGAAGAACAACGGCCTGCCCGATGATGCTTTCGACGGCCGCCCGGTGATCGGCATCTGCAACACATTCTCCGAATTCACGCCTTGCCACGTGCATTTCCGCGGCCTGATCGAGCATATCAAGGCGGGCGTGCTGGAAGCCGGCGGCCTGCCGCTCGAATTCCCGGTCTTCTCTTGCGGCGAGTCCAATCTGCGGCCGACGGCGATGCTGTTTCGCAACCTCGCCTCGATGGATGTCGAGGAGGCAATCCGCGGCAATCCCATGGATGGCGTTGTGCTGATGGCCGGCTGCGACAAGACCACGCCGTCGCTGGTCATGGGCGCGGCTTCCTGCGACCTGCCGTCGATCGTCATCTCAGGCGGGCCGATGCTCAATGGCCGCTTCCAGGGCCGGGAGATCGGTTCCGGCACCGATGTGTGGAAATTCTCCGAGGATGTCCGCGCCGGCGTGATGAGCGAGCAGGATTTCGCCGATGCCGAGAGCGCCATGTCGCGCTCGCCCGGCCACTGCATGACCATGGGCACGGCCTCGACCATGGCCTCGATGGTCGAAGCGCTCGGCCTGGCGCTGCCGGGCAACGCCGCCTATCCGGCTGTCGATGCACGCCGCAGCCGCATCGCCCGCATGACGGGGCGGCGCATCGTCGAGATGGTCAATGAGGATCTGCGCCCGTCGGCCATCCTCAAGAAAGAAGCTTTCGCCAACGCGATCCGTGTCAATGGTGCCATCGGCGGCTCGACCAATGCGGTCGTGCATCTGTTGGCGATCGCCGGCCGTGTTGGCACCGAGTTGACGCTGGACGATTGGGATCGATATGGCCGCGATGTGCCGACCATCCTCGACCTGATGCCGTCCGGCCGTTTCCTGATGGAGGATTTCTGCTACGCCGGCGGTATTCCGGCCGTCATGAAAGAGATCGCCGACATGCTCGATCTCGATGCGCTGACCGTCACCGGCAAGAGCGTGCGCGAGAACATCAGTGATGCCCAAAACTACAATCCGGAGGTGATCCGCCCGCGCGACAAGGCGCTGACATCGCAGGGCGGCATCGCGGTGCTGCGCGGCAATCTGGCGCCCGACGGTGCGATCATCAAGCCGTCCGCCGCCTCACCAGCGCTGATGAAACATCGTGGCCGCGCCGTCGTCTTCGAGGACATCGACGACTACAAGGCGCGCGTCGACGACCCCTTGCTGGATATCGACGAAGCGTCGATCATGGTGCTGAAGAATTGCGGGCCGAAAGGCTATCCTGGCATGGCCGAAGTCGGCAACATGGCGCTGCCCCGGAAGCTGCTTAAGCAAGGCGTGCGCGACATGATCCGCATCTCCGACGCCCGCATGTCCGGCACCGCCTTCGGCACCGTCGTTCTGCATGCCGCACCCGAAGCCGCTATCGGCGGCCCGCTGGCGCTGGTCAGGAGCGGCGACTTCATCGAGCTCGACGTCGAAGCAAGGAAGCTGCATCTCGACGTGTCGGAACAGAAATTAACGCGGCGTCGTGAAACCTGGCTACCGCCCGTCCCGGCGATGCGCGGCGGCTATCAGGGGCTTTACGTCGACCATGTCCTGCAGGCGGATCGCGGCGCCGACCTCGATTTTCTCGTCGGATGCCGTGGCCACGCCATCCCGCGCGAAAGCCATTGAGGTACGCGTGACAAAATTCAAACCAGATGATTTCCACGGTATTCACGCCATTCTCTACGCGCTCTTTGACG
>NZ_RZOM01000800.1:0-2927 GCF_003999175.1 Mesorhizobium sp. M7A.F.Ca.ET.027.03.2.1
TATTTTGTCAGCGCATAGATGGAGGCGAGATCGACCGGCTTTTCTTCGTCCGTCGGCAGCGGCGAGAGGGCGTCTCCACCTGGCGACAGCGGGTTCCATTGCCCGCTCCTGATGTCGCTCGCCTTGCGCCGAGCATTGTCGATACGCCGGCCGTCTGGCGTTGCATAGAGCCCTTCGCCATAGACGCTCATCGACGAGGCGACGACGATCCGTTCGACCGGGTGTTTGATCAGCGCCTCGAGCAGCGTTGCGGTGCCGAGATCGTTGGCGCCGACATAGCGCGCGATCTCATACATCGATTGCCCGACGCCGACTTCCGCCGCCAGATGAATGACCGCGTCAACGCCTTCCAGCGCATTGGCGACCGCCTCCCGGTCCCGGACATCGCCCTTGATCAACTCGGTCCCGGCGGGAAGCGCGACGGCTTCGCCCGCATGCACCTGCTCCAGCAAGGCATCGAGGATGCGAACCGAATAATCCTGCTCGACGAGTTCCTGTGCGACATGCCGGCCGATGAAGCCGCAGCCTCCTGTAACCAATATGCGTTTCACGACGACTCCTCAGACAAGCAACCTCGGCGCCCCGAACTTTTCGGCAAAAGGTTTGTTCCCTTTGCTTCAACAAAGTTCCTTTGGCCGGCTTCGTTGGGAGCCGGCGCCGCGATCACCGCGCTGTGCTGGAACATTGACGCCCTTGTGCTGTTAGGACGCCCGACAGCCCGCGCGTCCCATGTGGCAACGCCGATCAAAGGAGATTTCAATGTCTCAGTCGCAAACGACCACCAACCATGACGAAATTCGCAAATGGGCCGAGGAGCGGGACGGCCGGCCGGCGGTGGTGCGCACCAAAGGCGAGGGCGGTATACTGCGGATCGACTTCGGCGAGCCCGAGGAAGCATTCGAGCCCATCGAATGGGACGAGTTCTTCCGGATATTCGACGAGAATGATCTGGCCTTTCTGTATCAGGCCAAGACCGGTGAGGGGAAAGCCAGCCGTTTCAACAAATTCGTCGAGCGCAATCAGAAGGGCTGATGACGCCGGTCAAGCGGCCTATCTGTACGGCCAAGTTTTCGAGATGTGGTGAACGATGTGGTGAACAATGACGGCCCCGCGGCTTGGAACTTCAGCCTGAGAGGCCTTGGAAGGTAAAATTAATGCATCAGTTTTGCGCCGCGGGTTTTCGCCATCTCTCGCATGATGCCGTTGAGCCAGTTTTCAGTGGATTGACCAAGCTGTCTGCGGTCGACATCCAGGATCGCTTGCTCGAGCGTCCTCTCGACGAGCCGATCCGATGCGTCGACGTCTCCCAGCAAAAGGCGCGCCGCAAGTCGCAGTTTGGGCAAAAGCGCGAAGACGTCGTCGGACGGGTCCGGTCCGGGGGTCGCCCGTCCCGATGCCGGCGGGGGAAAGAGTGCGTTGAACACCGCCTGGCTGCCCGAGGATTTCCGCAAATTGCTGGCGTAGCGGAGATGATCGGGAATGGCGATGTCGTCATCGCCACTGAAGAACACGAAGGGGACACCCCGGCGCATCAACTCATCGGCGATTGGAAACACGCGTCGGCCATTGAGATTGACGTCGAGAATTGCAGCTTCGGCCGTCCCGGTGTGTTTGGAAGCCTGTTCGACGGTCGCTGCGGGACCAAGGATTATGGCGCCCATATTGCTGAAAAACCGCGCAAGATCTCCCGCCATCGTCCATTCGTCTTCGACTATCAGAATATGCAGCCCCCGCAGGTCGCGCACGTCGTCATCCTTTCTTGGAACGGAGGTTAGAATGCAGCGGATTTGCTTTCCGAATTCTGTCATCCAAGGCCGCCTGCAACCGTTTCGCAAGCGTCAGCATGCGATCCGGGACGGGCCCCGCATGGGAAGCTTCGAGCGATCCAGGCGCTCCTGATACCACCGGCGTCGGGAGTTTTATGTCAGCAGATCGTTTTGCCATTGAACCACCATTGATATCGGGTTCAACGTCATCCCTGACGTCTTGTTCCATCCGTCTTGCGCGCTATATGGTTGTGTCCTGTTCGATCCGGCCTTGAGGAGACTTCATGTCGGGTCGGCGAAAGGGGGACATGCCGTGACTGCCCGATCGACTAGATTTCCCATCGTGGGCATAGGCGCGTCCGCGGGCGGCATTCCCGCGATGGAGGGCCTTTTCAAGGGCGTGACCGGCCAGCCCGGCATGGCGTTCGTCATCATCACGCATCTCAGCCCCAACAGGGAGAGTCTGTTGCATGAGGTTGTCAGCCGCTACACCGAGATGCCTGTTTCGGTGGTCGAGGATGGCACGGTGGTTCAACCTGACCACGTCTATGTGATGCCGCAAAACGTGACATTGGCCATTGAATCGGGGGTGCTGCACCTGCGTCGGCCCAATGGGCTTACCCAGGAGCGCAAGCCCATCGATATCTTCTTCAGCGCACTGGGTGAAGACCAGGGCGAATATGCCGTCGGCGTTATCCTGTCGGGCGGTGATTCCGATGGAACCTTGGGCGCCAAGGCCATCAAGGAGCGGGGCGGGTTTATCGTCGCGCAAGCGCCGGACGGCTACGGGCCGCGCAATCCCGACATGCCGCAGAGCGCTATTGCCAGTGGGCTCGTCGATGTCGCAGTGACTGCCGAGGAGATCGGGGCGAAGCTGGAGGCTTTCGCCCGCGGCTTCGACACGCTGGACGGGTTGGCGGAAGACGATGGCGATGAAACGCCCGACATCGACAAGGTGCGAGAACAAATCTACGCCATTCTGCGCAGCCACTCCGGCCATGACTTCTCGGGCTATAAGACCAAGACGTTCCTGCGCCGCGTGAAGCGACGCATGCAGATCGCCCAGGTCCATTCCATCAGCGGCTATATAGACTGGCTGAAAAAGGATGCTCGCGAGGTGATGAACCTTTTTCGCGATTTGCTGATCAATGTCACCAACTT
>NZ_RZOM01000801.1:0-2926 GCF_003999175.1 Mesorhizobium sp. M7A.F.Ca.ET.027.03.2.1
GTTGCCAAGGATTTGGGGTCCCGCATACGCCGCCGGGGCCTGATGCTCGTCCTGTCGTCGCCGTCCGGCGCCGGCAAGTCGACGATCGCGCGCAATCTTCTGGAAAGCGATTCCAGCCTCGAACTGTCGGTCTCGGTCACCACCAGGCCGCGCCGTGGAAGCGAGATCGAAGGCGTCCACTATCATTTTCGGACGATGCGCGAATTCGAGCGGCTTCGTGATTCCGACGCGCTGCTGGAGTGGGCCGAGGTGCATGGCAATTGCTATGCGACGCCGCGCGAACCGGCCGAACTGGCGCTGTCCGAGGGGCGCGACATGCTGTTCGACATCGACTGGCAAGGCGCCCAGCAGCTCAAGGAGAAGATGCGCGCCGACATTGTCTCGATCTTCATCCTGCCGCCATCGATGAAGGAGTTGAAGGCGCGGCTGAAACGTCGCGCTGAAGACCAGGAGGCGGTGATCGAGACGCGGCTGAAAAACGCCCGCAACGAGATCGAGCACTGGAAGGAATATGATTTCGTCATCGTCAATGATGACCTTGACCGCGCCTTCGCCGAAGTGCGCGGCATCGTCGTCGCCGAGCGGCTAAGACGCGACCGCCGGCCAGGCCTGTTCGATTTCGTCTCTGGACTGTTGGACGAGAAGACGGGCTGAGACCTCTTCCTTCGCCCCGTTCACGGGGAGAAGGTGGCCCGAAGGGCCGGATGAGGGGCGGTGCTGGCATTTCAAGGTTCGTGCTGCCCCCTCATCTGCCTGCCGGCATCTTCTCCCCGTAAACGGGGAGAAGAGAGCTACACGGCATTGGTCAGCCGCACGAATTCCTCGACGCTGAGCGTCTCGGCGCGGCGTGTCGGATCGATGCCGGCGCGTTCGAGCAGGGCCTCGCCGCCGAGGCTTTTCACGCTCTGCCGCAGCATCTTGCGACGTTGGCCGAAAGCGGCTTCTGTGACGCGGCCGAGTTTCTTCACCTCGGCGGGCAGGGGCGTCGGGCGCGGCACCAGATGCACCACCGAGGAGGTGACCTTTGGCGGCGGCGTGAATGCCTGTGGCGGTACGTCGAAGGCGATCCTCGCCTCCGTCCGCCAGCCGGCAAGAACCCCCAGCCGGCCATAGCTGTCGCTGCCGGCAGGCGCGACGATGCGCTCGGCCACCTCGCGCTGGAACATCAAAGTCATCGAGGTGTAGAAAGGCGGCCAGTCGCTGACCGCCAACCAGCGCACCAGCAGCTCCGTGCCGATATTGTAGGGCAGGTTGGCCACGATCTTGACCGGGCCGCCATTGCCGGCCGCTCGACTGGCAAGGCCTGTGAAATCCGTCTTCAGCGCATCGCCGGAAACAACCTCCAGCCGGCCGGGATAGTGGTCGGACACTTCGGCAAGAGCAGCCAGGCAACGTTCGTCACGCTCGATGGCGATGACGTGACGCGCGCCGTTGGAAAGCAGGGCGCGGGTCAGCCCGCCGGGACCGGGACCGACCTCGATCACGGTTGCATCGGACAAGTCGCCGGCGGTGCGCGCGATCTTGCCGGTGAGATTGAGGTCGAGCAGGAAATTCTGGCCGAGCGCCTTCTTTGCCTGCAGCCCATGACGCTCGATCACCTCGCGCAGCGGCGGCAGCCCGTCGATGCTCATGCCCGAGATCTCATACCGCAACCGCCTTCGTGTTCGTGTCGGCCAGCCGCCGGGCAAGCTTCAGCGCCGCTATCAGGCTGTCGGGCCGCGCCACACCCTTGCCGGCGATGTCGAAGGCCGTGCCGTGGTCGGGCGAGGTGCGGATGAAGGGCAGGCCGAGCGTGACATTGACCGCCTCGTCGAAAGCCAGCGCCTTGGCCGGGATCAGCGCCTGGTCGTGATACATGCAAAGGGCCGCGTCGTAGCCCGCCCGCGCCCGGACATGGAACAACGTGTCGGCCGGCAAAGGGCCGAAAGCGTCGATGCCATCGGCACGCAGGATGTCGACCGCCGGGCGCACGATCCGCTCGTCCTCGAGGCCCATGGCGCCGCCTTCGCCGGCATGCGGGTTGAGCCCGGCAATCGCCAGCCGTGGCTTGGCGATGCCGAAGCGGCCGGTAAGGTCGGCGGCGGTGATGAGCGCGGTGGCGACGATCAGCTCGGTGGTCAGTGCCTTCGGCACCTCGGCCAGCGCGATGTGGATGGTGACGGGAACGGTGCGCAGGTCGGGTCCTGCCAGCATCATTACCGGCATCGCCTCGACGCCGCTGTGCCGGGCCGCCAGATGCGCCAGATACTCGGTGTGGCCGGGGAAGCGAAAGCCGGCGTCGTAGAGCGGCTTCTTGGCGATGGGGCAGGTGACCACGGCCGAGGCTTCGCCGGCAAGGCAATCGGCGACGGCGCGGTCGATGGCCTCGATGGTGGCAGCCGCATTGGCCGGATCCGGCCGGCCGGGGCTGTCGATGCAGCGGGCAGTCAGTGGAACGATCGGCAAGGCGCGGGCAAAGACCTGCGCCGCTTGCGCTGATGTCGTTTCGACGACCGGCAGCGAAATGCCGAGCAGGCGCGCCCGGGAGGCGATCAGCGCCGGATCGGCGAGCAGGTAGAAGGGGGGCAGGGCGGCAGCTTCGCGCGCCATAAAGGCGGCGATGGCGATCTCCGGCCCAATGCCGGACGGATCGCCGGCGCTCAACGCGAGCGCAGTCACTGCGTTGCTCACGTCAGCGCTTGACGATGCGGGCTTTTGCCTTCAGCTCGTCGACATATTTCTTGCTGAGCGCGTCGGCATCCTTGTCGCCGCCGGAGCCTTCGGCCTGAAACGCCATCTGGGCGACCTTGTCGTCGGACACTTCGCGCGACGAGCAGATGCCGATGAATTCGACGCCGCGTTCGGTTTCGCGCGTGGCGGTGGCACCGCCGACTTTGGTCGCCTTGATCTGCTCGGCCCAGTCCGGCGGCAGCTGCGGCGCCAGCAC
>NZ_RZOM01000802.1:0-2926 GCF_003999175.1 Mesorhizobium sp. M7A.F.Ca.ET.027.03.2.1
CCCCAATCTGGTCAGCCGCGAGCACGGCTCCTGGCTGTTCCTCGGCCCCATCTTCACCACCGCCGAACTCGTGCCCGACCGCGCCGAGATCGACCATTGCGGCTCCTGCCGCGCCTGCCTCGACGCGTGCCCGACCGATGCCTTTCCGGCGCCCTACCGGCTCGATGCGCGGCGCTGCATCTCCTATCTCACCATCGAGAACAAGGGGCCGATTCCGCACGAATTCCGCGAAAAGATCGGCAACCGCATCTATGGCTGCGACGATTGTCTTGCCGCCTGCCCGTGGAACAAATTCGCCCGGGCAGCTTCCGAAGCAAAACTCGTCGCGCGCGATGATTTGCGCGAGCCGCCGCTCGCCGACCTTTTGGGTCTCGATGACGCGGCCTTCCGCGCTTTCTTCTCCGGTTCGCCGATAAAACGCATCGGCCGCGACCGGTTCATCCGCAACGTGCTGATCGCCGCCGGCAATTCCGGCGATGCTTCGCTGTCTGGCGCGGTGCGTACGCTTCTCGGCGATCCGTCACCGCTGGTGCGGGGCGCGGCAATTTGGGCGCTGGCGCGGCTGGTGCCCGTTGCCGAATACTCGCAACGGGCAGCCATCGGTCTGAAAGCCGAGAGCGACGAAGCCGTGCGCGACGAATGGCGTCTGGCGCGGCCAACCAGGGCGAATGCATGAGCGAAAAGCAGATATTCATCTTCGGCGCCGGCTATTCCGGCAGGGCTTTTGCTCGGGCTAACAAAGGCGCCGCGACGATCTTCGGCACGACACGCTCGCCGGAAAAATTCGAGACGCTACGGCAGGCCGGTGTCGCGCCGCTCCTGTTCGACGGCGCGATGACCGGCGAAATCGGCGATGCATTGGGAAAAACAACGCATCTGCTGATTTCGGTCGCCCCGGAAGAGGCCGGCGATCCTGTGCTGAATGCCGCCCGCGCGGGAATCCTCACTCAAATGCCGGTGCTTGAATGGATCGGCTATCTCTCCACCGTCGGCGTCTACGGCAATTATGACGGCGCATGGGTCGATGAAACGGCGGAATGCCGGCCGGTGTCGAAGCGCTCGGTGATGCGGGTGGCCGCCGAACGAGACTGGCTGGAGCTGGGCCGCGAGATCGGCCGACCGGGGGCGATCCTGCGCCTGTCCGGCATTTACGGCCCCGGCCGCAACGCGCTGGTCAATCTGGAAAACGGCACTGCAAGGCGGCTGGTCAAGCCGGACCAGGTGTTCAACCGCATCCATTGCGACGACATTGCCGGCGCCCTGTGGCAGCTCATCGAAGGCAATACAGGCGGCATCTTCAACGTCACCGACGACCTGCCGGCGCCGCCGCAGGATGTCGTCGCCTATGCCGCTTCGCTAATGGGTATCGAACCGCCGCCCGAAATTCCCTTCGACGCCGCCCAACTTTCGCCCATGGCGCGGTCCTTCTATGGCGAGAACAAGCGTGTCGCCAACGCGGCGATCAAGGCGGCGGGTTATTCCCTGCGGTTTCCAGACTACCGCGCCGCCTTCGATCATATGTGGGCAAGCGGCGATTGGCGTGACGGCGAAGCGCGCAGCCCGATGAAGCGCTGACGATCGAAGCCGCGGGCGCGGCGTGCTATGATTCGGCCTTGGGATTGCGGTGGAGAACCGGGTTCATGAAGACAGCGATGAGGCTATCTCTAGGCAAAACGCCCCTGTTGGCCGCTGCGCTCGGCCTGCTTGCCGTGCTTGGGTTAGCCGTTCAGCCGGCGAGCGCCGAGGAGCGGGCAAAAGACCTGTTCGGCGCCAAGAAACTGCCGGCCGCGACCGCGGCGCGGTCGATCGGATTCTATTCCAAGGGCTGTTTTGCCGGCGGCGTCGCCATTCCCTTGGACGGTCCGACCTGGCAGGTGATGCGGCCGTCGCGCAACCGCCGCTGGGGCCATCCGACGATGATCGCGGTAGTCGAGAAATTGTCGCGCGACGCAGCGGCCGATGGTTGGCCAGGCCTGCTGATCGGCGACATTTCGCAGCCGCGCGGCGGCCCGATGCTGACAGGACATGCCTCGCACCAGATCGGGCTCGACGCCGACATCTGGCTGACGCCGATGCCCCGCCGCCCGCTGTCGATGGCGCAGCGCGAATCGATGAGCGCCACCTTGATGGTCGATGAGAAGACCCATCTGGTGAAGGACGCGCTGTGGACGCCAGCGCACACAAGGCTTCTGAAGCGGGCGGCGAGCTACGGCCAGGTCGAGCGCATCCTGGTCAATCCGGGCATCAAGAAAAAGCTCTGCGACACCGTCAAGGGCGACCGCTTCTGGCTGCGCAAGGTCAGGCCGTTCTGGGGCCACGACTATCATTTCCACATGCGCATCGGCTGCCAGCCGGGCTCGCCCGGTTGCAAGGCGCAGGAAGCGACGCCGGGCGATGACGGTTGCGGCAAGCCGCTGGCCTGGTGGTTCACGCAGGAGCCGTGGCGGCCCAACAAGAACCCCGATGCCCCCAAGGCGCGCGACCTGATGACGATGGCGAACCTGCCGAGCGAGTGCCGCGCCGTGCTCGACGCGCCGGGGCCGTCGTCGGCCGATGCGGCGACCTACCATGGCGGCGGCGTGCCGGTCGCGGCTGCCGCGCCCGAACCCGAAGCGCCCTCGTTGCCCGCCACCCCGGCCGCCGCCGGCTTGCCAAGCACGATGAACGCTTTCACGGCGACGCCCGAGATCGGCGTGCCGCTGCCGCGACCGCGGCCGCCTGGAA
Organism: Mesorhizobium sp. M7A.F.Ca.ET.027.03.2.1; assembly: GCF_003999175.1. NCBI lineage: Bacteria > Pseudomonadati > Pseudomonadota > Alphaproteobacteria > Hyphomicrobiales > Phyllobacteriaceae > Mesorhizobium > Mesorhizobium sp. M7A.F.Ca.ET.027.03.2.1. The sequence goes on from NZ_RZOM01000802.1 coordinate 2,725, forward strand.
ACTGACGATCACGGCTTATAGCTTATAGGCAGACTCAATCGGTTCAGCGCCTCATTTTTGCGAAACCGTGGCGGTTTGGCCGCAGAGCCGGCCTCAGCGCGCCGCCGGGGTCGAAAACCGTTTCCCTTTTCAAACCCATGCGCTAGTCAACGGAAGAACGGCCAGATGCCGTCGGGGGCGCCGGAGACGGACGAGAGCATGC
>NZ_RZOM01000803.1:0-2907 GCF_003999175.1 Mesorhizobium sp. M7A.F.Ca.ET.027.03.2.1
AGGCCATAGAGGATCAAGAAAACCGTTGGCGCGATCCGTGCCGCGATGACGCCGCTGACGGGACCCCGGAAGGCGATCGACTGACCGAAATCGCCGCGCAGGCAATTCAGCACGTAATAGAAATACTGCACGGGGATGGGCTGATCGAGACCGTATCGCGCCCGCACGAATTCGATCGCCTCCTGACTGGCCTTGGGGCCAAGCATGAGGCGAACCGGATCGCCGGGTGTCATTTGCAGCAGCAGGAAGGTGATCACACTGATACCCAGCAGCACGGGGATCAACTGTATCGGCCGCCTGAGCACGAAGGAGAATCGATTCATGGTCGGGATCCTGGTGTCAAATCGATGCGAGACGGGGACGAAGATCTCGTCCCCGTCTCGCATCCTGTGCCGATCAATCCAGGCTGGTCCCGCCGATGGACGAGAATTGCAGGCCGACGTTCAGGACCAACCCTCTCACGCTCGGAGCATAGGCGTTGAGCCACGTCGGGTGATAGAGCGCCACCTGCGCCACCTCGTCCACCACGGTCTTCTGGATCTGGGCATAGAGCTCGGCCCGTTTGGCATTGTCCGCCTCGCCCGAGGCTTCATCGATCAGTTTGTCGACCGTTTCGTTGTTGTAGCGGGTGTAGTAGGACTTGTTGTCGCCCGCGCCCCAGACGCACCAGCGCAATGCGTTGTCGGGATCTCGCGTCTCGTTGTACCACCAGTTCATTTCCGCCTGGTACTCGCCATCGGCGAGACGGGTCCATGCCTGGGTTGAATCGATCTTGGCAATGTTGACGGTGATGCCGACTTCCACCAACTGCGCCTGGATCAGCACCGCCGCCTTTTCCTCGTCGGCACTTCCGGCATTCTGAATGAGTTCGAAACTGGCTCCGGTCTTGCCGGATTCAGCCAGCAGGGCCTTGGCCTTTTCGACGTCTCGGGCAATGACTGGCAGCGATTTGTCGAAGAAATCGAGTGTCGGGCTCATGATGGAACTGGCCGGCGTGCCGAGACCCAGCGTCACCGCGGCATTGATGGCGGTGCGGTCGATGCCGTAGCTGACGGCCTGGCGGAATTTGAGGTCGTTGAAGGGTTCTGCCGAATGGTTGATCAGCATGTCATAAGTGGTGCTCGAAGGTTCAGGGTCGACGCGGAAGCCGGCGGCCTTCAACTCGGCCATACGCGGGGCCGGAACTCCCAGGCAGACGTCGAGTTCGCCCGCCTGCAACATCGAGACCCTGGTGTTGTCATCCGGGACATAGCGGAATTCGACGCCGTCGATCTTGGGCTCGCCTTGGCGGTAATAGTGCTCGTTGCGGCCAAGGACCACGCGGTCTCCCGGCTTCAATTCGACGAATTTGAACGGCCCTGATGTGACCGGCGCCTTGGCGAAAGCGTCGTCGCCCATTTTCTCGACCGCTGCCTTCGGCACAATGCCGGTATTCCAGATTTCGGTCAGCGTCAGGAAGGGCGTGAATTTGCGATCGAGCGTCATCACCACTGTCCTGGCGTCCTTTGCCTCGATCTTGGTCAGTGGCTGGAACGGCGCCGCATAGGCGGAATCCTTCTGGAAGCGCATGCGGTTCCAGCTGAACGCCACGTCCTCGGCCGTGATCGGCGACCCATCGGAAAATTTGGCCTCGCGCAGGTGGAAGGTATAGGTCTTGCCGTCATCCGCGATGTCCCAGCTCTCGGCAAGGCCTGGGCCGACTTCGGTGCGATCGGCATTGGCATGCAGCAGGCGTGCATACATCATGCCCTGGATAAGGATATCGGCTCCATAAGTGGTTTTGATCGGGTCCAGGGTGAGAACCTCGGCCCCATAGGCCATACGCAGTATCTTGCTGCCGTCAGCGCTGGCTCGAAGCAATGTGGCCGGCAATGTCGCGACGCTGAAGCCGGCAAACGCCGCACTTTTGAGGAATACTCTGCGGTCCATGACAAACTCCCATTTTCGTTGATGATGTTCCCGGGGCGGTTCCATGCTTGTTGGTTCAAGCAGTCGTTGATGGTTCAAGCAGTCCTGGTGATGTGGGTAGGTGGTTTGCGCTGGTGCCAGGCGTAGTCGGCCTCAAGCACCGCACCCAACCGCAGCAGCAGATCGTCGCGTCCGAACGCGGCGACAAACTGCACTCCGATCGGCAGGCCGTTTTGCGTCCAGCCGAGCGGCAGGGATATCGCCGGCGATCCGGTGCCGTTGAAGAGCGCGCTGAACGTCTCCTTCGGCGCCAGATCGGCGAACACCGTGTCGATGTCGCGGCCAGGACGATCCGGGTCGTACGTGCCGAGCAACTCCGGCGAGATCGCGCAAGTCGGCGTCACCAGAACGTCATGGACGGCCAGGAATTCGCCAACCGTCCGCGTGATCCGGTCATACACCGCGAGAGCCGCGATCAGGCTTGCCGCATCGAGCGTTCGGCCATGGCGGTAGACGGCAAGTGTCGTCTGCTGCAGGCTGGCTTCATCGATCGGCCGCCGCAGCAGGCCCGCCAACTCGTCGAGCGACTGCGCCGTAGAAGCTGCCCAGATCACTTTCTGTGCCGCCAGATAGCGCTCATAATCGAACACAGGCCCGGCTTCGACGACCTTGTGGCCCAGTTGCTCCAGCCTCTTGCCCACTTCGAGAACTGCCGTCTTCACCTCGGCGTCGAGCGGATAGCCGGACCAGGACGTTGTGCACAGGGCAATGCGCAAAGCCTTGGGTGGCGTCTTGATCGCCTGGGCATAGCTGGTGGTCGGAGGGACGATCTCATAGCTGTCGCCGGGAAGCGCACCAGACCCCAGATCAAGCAAAGCCGCCGTGTCGCGGATCGAGCGTGTCAGCATGAATGAAATGGCGAGACCCAGCATTGGCGCATTCGATTCCGGCGCGCCGCTGATCCGGCCACGGGACGGCTTCAGGCCGACGACCCCGCAA
>NZ_RZOM01000804.1:0-2906 GCF_003999175.1 Mesorhizobium sp. M7A.F.Ca.ET.027.03.2.1
GACCTTGGGGCTCGACGGCCAGCGCGCCAAAAGTTCCTTCAGCACGCGTGCGGTGGTCGATTTGCCGACGGCGACCGAACCGGCGATGCCGATGATGAACGGTGTCTTGACCACGTCGACCGCGTTGAAGAAGGCCTGGCGTTGCCGAAACAGCAGCTGGCTCGCTTCGACATGCGCAGACAACAGCCGCGACAGCGACAGATAGATGCGCGTGACCTCTTCGAGATCGACCGGGTCGTTGAGCGAGCGCAGGCGGCGGAATTCGTCCGCGCTCAGCGTCAGCGGCGTGTCGGCGCGGAATTGCGACCATTGATCGGCGGAGAAGAAACGAAAGGGGGAATATTTCTCGGTCGGCGCGAGCTGATCCATCGAGATACCTGCCCTTCCTCGCGGTCAGCCCTTGGGCCGTGACGCCTTCTCGGCGATGCCCGAACGCCGGGTGCGGCCTTCGAGTTCCCTAAGCACGTCGCTCAGCGGTACCCCGGAGAGGCCGAGAACGACGAGCCAATGATATATAAGATCGGCGCTTTCTGAAACGATGGCCGGTTTGTCGCCCCTGACGGCGGCAATCACCGTCTCGACGGCCTCCTCGCCGAGCTTCTGCGCCGCCTTGTCGATGCCGCGCGCGAACAATTTTGCCGTCCACGAATCCGGATCTCCGGAATGCGCGCGTTCCCCAATGATTTTTTCCAGATCGGAAAGCGAAAACTCGGTCATGGCGTCATCTATCTGCTTGTTTAAGCATGATCTTTTCCGAAAACCGGTTCCCACTTTCGGGATCATGCTTTAGGGCCGATTATCCACAGAGTCCAGCCGCATCGGCAGGCCGGCGGCGGCCATATGCGCCTTGGCCTGCGCTATCGTGTAGGTGCCGAAATGGAAGATGGACGCCGCCAGCACCGCGCCGGCATGGCCGTCGCGAATGCCTTCGACCATGTGGTCGAGCGTGCCGACGCCGCCGGAAGCGATCACCGGCGCGCGCACGGCGTCTGATATCGCGCGGGTCAGCGCGATGTCGTAGCCGGCCTTGGTGCCGTCCCGATCCATCGACGTCAGCAGGATCTCGCCGGCGCCGCGATCGACCATTTGGCGCGCGAATTCGACCGCGTCGATGCCGGTCTTTTCGCGCCCGCCATGGGTGAAGATCTCCCAGCGATCGGCCTCATTGGTTTCCGACACTTTCTTGGCGTCGATGGCGACGACGATGCATTGGTTGCCGAACTTGTCGGCGGCCTCGGCGACGAAATCCGGGTTCTTCACCGCGGCCGTGTTGATCGACACCTTGTCGGCGCCGGCCAACAGCAGCTTCCTGATATCGGCGACCTGGCGCACGCCGCCGCCAACCGTCAGCGGCATGAAGCATTGTTCGGCGGTACGTGCGATGACGTCGAAGATGGTCTCGCGGTTGTCCGACGAAGCGGTGATGTCGAGGAAGCAGAGTTCGTCGGCGCCGGCCGCGTCATAGGCCTTGGCCGCCTCGACCGGATCGCCGGCGTCGACGAGATCGACGAAGTTGACGCCCTTGACGACACGGCCGTTCTTGACGTCGAGACAAGGGATGACACGGGCTTTCAGCATCAACGGCCCTCTATCGTGGCGATGAGATCGTTCAGCAACTGGCCGACCATCGGCGGAACATCGGCCTGGGCGTCGAAGGCCGGGTCGTAGGCGGAAACGGTGATGCCGACGATCGGCACCGCCAGCGCCATGGCGCACGTGGCATCGCGCAACTGTTCCGGGCTCGGCCCGCCCGAAGTGATATAGCGGTTGGCCTGCAGCTCCCGGGGATCGTGCACGTCCATGTCGAGATGCATGTGCACGCGTCTGGCGCCGGCGATCTTCAGTCTTTCGGCCGCCTGGGCCACCCCGGAGCATTCCGTCCGCACGATCGGCAATGTCTCCAGCAGCCGCTTCTCGTCCGGATCGAGATCGCGCGCGTTGACGAGCACGCAGCGTGACGGATCGACCGGCTTGAAGCCGGGAATGGCGGACGCCATCGGTCGCCAGCACAGGCCGAGCACGGTCGCCAGCGCCATGCCGTCGAGAAAGCCGTATGTGGATGTCTCGGGCGTGTTGAGATCGCCATGCTGGTCGGCCCAGATGATCGCATCGGCGTCTTCGCCGGCGACCGCGCCGGCGCTGGTCAGGCAGTTTCCGGCAAGGACGATGGGAAACCGACCGGCGTCACGGGCAAGGCGAACCTCGCTCGCAACCGCGTTGCAGACGGCAAAGCCGGTGGCGATTTCACGCTCCTGGGCATCTCCAACCTTGCCGATATCCTCGACCATCACATCGTGGCCAGCCATCGTCAGGGCGTCGACGAGCCCGCCCGAGACCAACGCGTCCGGCCCCTGGCCCATGCCGCCATGGTAGTGGCCGCTGTCATAGGAGGCCAGGATAATGGAGATTTTCACGTCCGCGTCTCCGCCCTGCCCTGCAGGATCGCCAGGGCCTCGGCCGGATCGATGCGGCCGTCATAGAGCGCGCGGCCGGAGATCGCGCCTTCGAGCTTTTGCGCATCGGGCATGGTCATGCGCACGATGTCGGCGATCGAGGCGAGGCCGCCCGACGCGATGACCGGGATCGACACGGCATCGGCGAGGGCGATGGTGGCGTCCCAGTTGATGCCGGTCAAAACGCCGTCGCGGTCGATGTCGGTGTAGATGATGGCAGCGACGCCGGCGCCCTCGAACTTCCTCGCCAGTTCGATGACGCCGAGGCTCGACGCCTCGGCCCAGCCCTCGACGGCGACCTTGCCGCCCTTGGCGTCGATGCCGACGGCGACCTTGCCCGGAAACGCCTTGCAGGCCTGTTTGACAAGGTCCGGGTCACGCACCGCCACCGTGCCGAGGATGACGCGGGCCAGCCCGCGATCGAGCCAATCCTCGATCTGCGCCAGCGTGCGG